>DAIDKD010000240.1 GCA_027451065.1 Bacillaceae bacterium
GCTTTTCCTATTGGGATTGGAGGAATTTTCTGGTTTGAGGGAACACTCGCAGTTCAGTTTGGAAGACAGTTCAATTGGTTCTCTCCAGCAAATCAAGTTTATGTTTACGCCGCGACTCCGATTCTTTCCAAAGTTTGCATGGACCGTGTCATGCGTCTCTATACTGATGTAGATACACCTCATATTTTGTACGATTTGACCGTGATGACCGCAATAGCCACGCTGCTGGACGGAGTAGCTCTGACAGTTCCCCCGTTAAGAAGATTGTTCTATGGAACTGAAGGCGCTGTAAAAATATTTGCAAATATGAGCAGTAGAACAGTTTCTTTGCTTGCCCCATCGACCGAAAATTAATCGCGTGGTGACAAAACGACCGTTTTAAAAAGTCTTACATTAGTTGACATCACAAAAAGCGTTTATCAGAAAAAAGTGATTTTTCGATTCTTCTACTTTTCTATAAATGAAGTTTCGCAATCCTCGGTGAAGGTGAGCGCGAAAAAAAAGTGATTGCTTCTGATTTTTGTTCTTCAACAGGTCAAGTTCAACAGCTTTTGATCGTTGAAGTTGTCGTGCTCGTATAGGCCACGAACCACCTTCCTTTTCTTCACGTAAGTTCTTTCCAGATTTCATCTTTTTTTGATCGTGCTCGTATAGGCCACGTACCACCCTTCTTTTCGTTTCCTTTTCTTTCTTCTTTCTCGATCCAAACAAAGAATTCCTTCGTTTGAGCCATTTTTAGTATTTATAATAATAATGACTAAAGATAAAGCTTGAGAATTGATCTTGAACATATTATTCTTTACTTGATCTTCTTTTCCGTCTTGTTTCATTGGACTCCCTTACCATTTCCTGTAAACTCACCTTATTATATCCAAATAATATCCATTCTTGCAATCGACAAAAATCTTTCCTTTCAAAAATCTTCGTCATGAGATCTGATACATTGTACTCAGATGAAATAAAGATAAGCTGAATGATTCTTTTATTCACGGCTTCTCTAATGGAATGAATAATCTTCATCAAGGGCTTAACTCGTTTTGAACTCTGGTATTCCTTGAAGAAATTAACCGATGCTTCGCTACCGCGTTAAGATCGATGGTGACCTCGTCACGATGGTGCCCAAGATCTTCGGCTTCTATCAACATGCAGGCACTCCGGTCCTGCTAGACGAGTTCGAGAAGGGCAACATCATCATCAGGCCGACCGTCATCGAGGACTCCTTCTTTCGCAGAAAGATCGGCAATCTCTTGAATCACTCGCTGGAGAAGTACAGACTCTGTCTGGAGGCGGTCTTTGAGCCGCAGGAGAGAGAGGAGTACTTCAATCAGGAATATCTTCATCAGCAGCCCCTGCGAGATCCTCACTAGCAGTTAACGATCTGAGAAAGATTATTTGGTTATGTTAACTCTTCTCACTCGCTGAGATACCTGTTAAGGCAAAAACAAGAAAGTTTCCTACGGCCCACATTAACCAGGCAGATTCAATACTTAGAGCACGGTACCATTGAAAGTTCTTAAATCAGCATAGGATTTTGGCCCTTTCACGTGAGTGAGCAGCCGAAACAAATCTATCGTAATCTTCAGCAGTTCTTGGTTTATCGTCCGAATGCAACCATAAAAGTATATGACAATGAGGTAGTCCTCTTTTTTGATATTCCACCACGGCTTGATGAGCGATCACTTCACCAAAAATATGCTTTTTGGTTAAATCATGTATTAAAACGGTCATTTTAATATGAAAGATCCGTGCAATTATATCAGGTCTATCAGCAGCAGAAATTTTTCTCTTCTGCTGAACTTTGCTTAGTGCCTGTTGGATTTCCTCCCATTTTGGATTGCATGTCATGGTAATAAACAAATCTGGGGATCCAAATGCAGCAACCCTTGACATAGCGTCCATATATTGTTTAGAATACCAACGATTACCACCAATGAATGTAGAAGGTAAAACGACAGGTTTTGCGTCTTCCACTTCGCCTTTTTTTCGATAGCTCTTTTAATGTTTTCAACAGTACTCTTGAACTTTTCCTGATTATTCCAAAGAAAAGACAAATTTTGGCTCTCCATACAGGAAAACAAATCACATGCATATTGCTGAAACAACGTTCCTGAATGTAGTAAAATATCCTTTCGTAGCGGAGCATCAAAATCATCCCTAATTTGACATAAATAAGAAGCATAGTCCATAATAGTAATATTTTGATTTTTCAAATCCGGACCCCATCCTTTCTCTGCATACCGATGAATTAGAGTGTACGATAAAGATACTAAAAATTATGAGGTACTATATTCTGAAATTTTGAAAGAATTAGAAAATTCTCGGTTTATGGTTGACGTTGAGAGAGAAGATATTAACGATTACGATGAACTATATTACGAAATTGCGGAAAAGATACAAAATTTTTATCATGATGATTATGAAGATTCCGGATTTGCTCACTATGATAATGATTCTTTTTATCCAGATTACGCTGAACTATACTTAGCTCAAGTTAAAAACGCGAATCTTTCTATCGATCTGGAAATTAGTTATGACTGTTATACTGGAGTTATTTACGATGAATTCTTCTATGACGAAGAAGATGGTGACGAATTTGTATGTTGATACTCAGTTTCATGGATCCTCGGTAGGGATGGATTTTTCATATGCTTTTGAAGGTAAGCAAGGGCGAATACCTGATTATAAGAGTTTTCTAGAAGACAATAAAAACGAGATGCAAAGAAGGCATATTAAAAGCGACAGCTATAAAAAAGCTGTTTTTTCACAGATGTGTTTACAATTCCAGAAGAAAATACTTTTGTGCAACCTCATATTGCGAGCGGTTTATACAAAAACGAATGCTCTGTTTGTCAAGCGAAATATGCAGATGAGGAAAAAGGCAATTATTCTTGGGATTATTCATTATGCTGTGGGCCTAAACCGAAGTATACTACTACCACTACAACTACTGCTAAAACTCCTGTAACAGGTTTAAATGCATTTGGATCCGCAGAACCAGCATTAGATGAAACATCTAAAAGAAAAACGTATATCCACCAATTAATAAAAGAAGGGCGATTTTCGGAACCTCTTGAAAGTCCTACAGATTGTCCACTTTCTCAGTTATTAAACCGCCTAATTACTTTTGATCATGAAGAATCTCTGCAAATTATGGAAAATATTCGAGCTATTAATAGTACGTTATCGTTTTCCTCTACAATTGTTGATGAACATTTTGTTGAACCCGATCAACATCGTGGTCCCCCTACATTTATAGCGCAAGGGAATATAGTTCATCAACTTGGACCAGTACAACGGAAAGATGGTCAGAAACCAGTATTCATGCAAGCACTTTTTTATGAGGGAATAGACGCTGAATTAGATACCTACTTCAAATTCAGCAAACGCCTTAAGAAAGTTGTAGATGAGATTCGCAGGCTTATGAAAGACAAAAATCGGTTTTTCAAGACAATGAAATTGGCGCTGGATAACTTTAAAGAAAGCGAGCAACAGGATTATTATAAGATCATTATATATGATGATAATCAATTGAAAATAAAATCAACACCAGAAATTAGAAAAATGATCAAGGAGGCACCTAATCGAGTCTTTAATGCACCTGTCACTGATGAAGTTGATATGCTTGCTGATTACGATCCTGATAAGAATCGATTTGGGCAACAACGAGGAATCATTGTCTATCCTAAGAAGAACGAATGGCAAGAAATCAAGTATTATAATCATTTTTACTTCCCTTTATCGTACACTCATTTTGTTTTAATATCACATTGTATAAATATGTCAGATCGTGTTACCAATCGTTACTATGGAACAGCTTCAGTTCCTAAGATGCCTATTAATTTCAAGGAGTTCAGTTTGGCTGTTGCCCCTACAACAGTTCATGCCAGTTTGAAAGCTATGTGGAATGGTGGAGATGGTTATGAATGGACCATTGTACGCCCAAAGATCCGTAATGTCTTCGTGTCAAGATCATTGCAAGGTTTCTTGGACGGAACTGAGGTTCCAAATTATGATCCGAATCCACCTACAGAACAAGATTTTGTTGATCAGTTTATAAATACAATTACCAATCAGAATGTACAAACTAGAAATGTTTCATACGCAGCATTATGCACAAGATTCAATTTACCTGTTGTTGGATGGGGAGCAGCAGCTGGAGTTAACACTTTAAGTCAAGCTAATCAAGGCACTTTCTTTACTACAAGATTTAATATCGAGATGGAATATCAAAAGGCAGTTGGTCAGCTCGTTGTTCATCGCAGCAACAAGACAAAGGAATACCGTGACATGATTGAGCAGAATGATAAGAGACGTGAAAGATTTATTGATCGTCAGAAGGAGTGTAACAAGACTTTCCGAGAAGTATTTGGTCCAGTTGCATTTGCTTATATTGAACCGTTAGTGAATGGAAATCAATTTCAACAAGCATGGGATGCGATTCACAACGAGTACAACACGGTCCCTGCAAATATGTTGCGATCAGGAATCTTGCGTAAGTTAAGTCTTATCCAGTATGATATGGAGTTTCATACTGTAGGAAGCTTAATCCAGTTACTTGAAGAAACTTGGGAACCGTTGGTCACTAATGGTGGATACACGGATGATGAAAAGATCGATACGCTTAAAAATGCATTCCGCAATTATGATTGATCACTGCAGAAGAAATGACTGCACTTATGCTCAAACCAGAGAATTTGTTATTAGAGAGACAACTCTCAGAATGACCGAAATGGCAAAAGAACATAATATGGTTGAACATGTTAAGCGGAATTATGCTGGAAAGATGCAATCTGAAAAGATGTATACTGCAGAGGTTAAACAATCTGATGAAGAAGTTGGAGAGATGAATAAAGTCCGTGCTAACATCAGATGTTACAACTGCTGAAAAATGGGTCATTATGCTAACAAGTGTAGAATGGAAAGTAAAACTACGAGAAGTTACATTCCAGTCGAAGGAGGAAGTGGAAGATCATA
>DAIDKD010000241.1 GCA_027451065.1 Bacillaceae bacterium
AAATATCCCTCCATTTTTCTAGCTTTTTCATTCTACACTTACACATTACCCAATTTTTTAGAAACGGTCGGTTTTTGACCATTTCTAAAAAAATTGTACTATCTATAATATCCGTATTTCTTTTCTATTCGTTTAAATACTTCAGTCAATATAGCAGTAAAGATGAAATAGAATACTCCGACTACCACAAGAGGCATCAATGAGGCTTGGGCATTAGAAGCAATTCTCGCCACACGAAGCATATCATTTAAACCTAATACATACACAAGAGATGTATCTTTTACAAGGGTAATTACTTCATTCGATACTGGTGGTAACACACGCTTGATTGCCTGAGGTAAGATAATTCTCTTAAAAGCTTGCCCTTTGCTTAAGCCTAGTACTTCCGCTGCTTCATACTGACCTTTATCAATTGAAGAAATTCCAGCTCTAAATATTTCTCCAAAATAAGCTGCATAATTTAAAGCGAAAGCAATCATAACTGCTGTAAATCTATCAAAAACAATTCCAATCAGAGGCAACCCATAGAATATAAAGATTAATTGTAATAATAACGGCGTTCCACGCATAATAAGAATGTAGCCTTCTACCATTCTACGTAATAACGACAATTTCGACAGCCTACCAAGAGCTATGAATAATCCTAACGGAATAGATAACAACAACGTAATGAAGAATACCTTCACTGTTGTCCCTACTCCATTTGAAACAGAAGCAATCATTGTAAAAATACTAGTTTCATTGCTGGAGTCTTCAATTGAACCTTCGCCAAACCACTCTTCATAAATTTCATCAAAAGTGCCATCTGCCTTCATTTCTGCCAATTGCGTATTAATAATATTTAATAATTCATCATCATCTTTTCTCACACCAATCCCGTAATCTTCTGCCCCAAAATCATCTTCTAGAATAACATACTTCTCTTCACCTCTTTGATCCATGTAATAACGTGCTAAAATTTCATCAGCAACAACCGCATCAATCCGTCCTGCTTCTAAGTCCATTAAAGCTTGATTGTTATTTTCATATAAAACTGGCTCCCCGTTAGCGAAGGTTGCGACTACTTCTGGTTCATTATTTACCGCATCCAATGAACTAGATCCTTCTTGTAAGCCCACTCTCATTCCAGCTAAGTCTGCTTTTGTTTCAATACCTGAACCAGCAAGGGTAATGATTACTTGACGATTTTCTAAATACACATCTGAAAAATTTACTTTCTGCTTTCTTTCTTCTGTAATAGAATAACCATTCCAAATAGCATCAATATTACCCGCATTTAATTCCGTTTCTTTCATGGCCCAATCAATCGGTTGAAATTCCACGTCTAGCCCAGCTCGTTCAAAAAGGGCTTTGGCTAAATCAATATCAAATCCTACTAAATCTCCATCATCATTTCTAAATCCCATCGGAACAAACGTATCATCTAGTCCAACAATAACCGTATCCCTAGACCCCATCTCTTGATTATTCGAGCACCCAGAAATAATAAATAACACCGCAAAACATATTAGTGCAGCTGATAAAATACTCTTTCTCATTTTTCTCTCTCCCTCATTTTATTTCTCTCTATTCATCGTGGTTATTCTAAGGTTTGTTTAGGAAGGAGAGCCTCTTCCCCTTTCTAAACAAACCTTAATGTAAACAAAAAACTCCCGCCCGCTAGCATAACGCTAGAGGACGGGAGTTGTACTCACGTGGTTCCACCTCTTTTTATTGATACCTTACGATACCAACCTCTTCAAGTACTCGTCTTGTCATGGACGCATACTCTAGCACGATAACGGGTGCAAAGGACTCCGGGAACAGCCTACTAACTAAGAAAGTTCAGGTTTCGGTGCTCGGCTCAGAGATGTGTTCAAAGTATTATCTTCTGCCCCTCTCACCAACCGGGAACTCTCTGAAGAAGCCTGTATACTCTTACTATTTCTCATCATTGCCTTTATAAAGTATTTTTATGTAAACTTATTGCTTTGAATTATATAAACATTCCGTATTCTTGTCAACATATTTCACTTCACTGCAAGAAAAGGTAAAAAAGTCGATTTATTCTCCATGATATAGAAAGAGTCAACTACGATGAAAAGCTTGATTTCATCGTAGTTGAATCTTTCTTCATTATTCAATTCTTATGATAGAAATTCTTTTTACGAATATTTTCTCTCGATAAGTCTTTCAATTCTACGTTTTTCTCTAGATACACGAATTGCTTTGATGATTTCCATTAATATTACTGCCGCCAAAGCTAATCCCGCTGCAATCAACCATTCATTCATGCCAAAGTCTGCTGGAATTGCAAATAATTCCCGTGTGAATGGTAAGACTGTCATACTGTACAACCCTAGGCAAAACAATACTGCCCCTAGTACGTATTTATTTGTTAAGAACCCTACACCAAATATAGTTTGTGAATTAGAGCGTGCTGTGAATGTTTGGATTGATCTGGCTAAAATCAATGTGGTAAATGCCATAGCCACACTCATTTCCTCAGATGTTTGCAAACCAATATACTGAGAAATAATTGCCGCTACACCAATCAAACCTCCACGAATCAACACGATTCTCATTAGTCCACCTGCAAAAATTCCTTCGTTAGAATCACGTGGTTTTCTTTTCATGACATTAGGCTCTGCTTTCTCCATACCGAGTGCTATTGCCGGAATAGAGTCATTAACTAAGTTGATAAATAGTAACTGTAACGCTGTAAATGGATTTACCCAATTGGCCAATAATGCAAAGACAATCGCTGTAATTGCTCCTAAGTTTCCGGAGAATAAGTAAGCTATTGATTTTTTAATATTATCATAAACAGTTCGTCCAATGGATACTGCACTAACAATAGAAACAAAGTTATCATCTGTTAATATCATCGCAGAGGCATCTTTCGCTACATCTGTTCCACTTCCCATAGCAATACCAATATCCGCTTGTTTCAAGGCTGGTGCATCGTTCACACCGTCCCCTGTCATTGCAGTAATTTGTTCTTTCTTTTGCCAAGCACGAACGATACGGATTTTATTCTCTGGGGACACACGTGCATATACAGAGATGTCCGTTAATTTATTATCTAGTTCTTCATCAGACATTTTATCCAATTCTTGACCCGTGATTGCTATATCATCATCGTCCATTAATCCAATGTTCTCAGCAATTGCTCGTGCAGTCGTTTTATGGTCTCCAGTAATCATTACTGTTTTGATACCTGCTTTTTTCGCTTCTTCAATTGACGCAAATACTGCTTCACGAGGCGGATCAATCATCGCTGTTAATCCGATTAACACTAAATCTTGTTCATCTTGTAGTTCCAATGCTTCTTTGTCACTTGGCATTACTTTATAGGCATATGCTAGTACACGTAAAGCTTTATTGCTGAAGGCTTCATTTTCTACTTGAAACTTTTCTCTCAGTTCATTGGTAAAAATATGTTCTTTTCCGTCAAGAAAAACTTTTGCACATCTGGAAAATACTACATCTGGTCCGCCTTTTGTTAACATTACTTTCTCGCCATTGAACATATGCATGGTGCTCATTAATTTTCTTTCAGAGTCAAAAGGTAATTCTGCAAGACGAGGATATTCATTACGCAATTCCTGATAAGGTTGATTACTTTTATTACTAAATGCAATCAACGCTACTTCTGTCGGATCACCAAGTTCCATACCTTCTTCATTAATATGAGAATCATTACACAAGACAGCTGTTTTTATTAAAAGACCCTCATCATCAGCCCATGTTGAAGGCGTACTTGGAAATACCTCTTTCTTTCCACTCGGTAGAAAGTAATCAACAACTGTCATTTTGTTCTGTGTTAATGTTCCAGTTTTATCAGTACAAATTACACTTGTTGACCCTAATGTTTCTACTGCTGGCAACTTTCTAATAATCGCATGCTGCTTTGCCATTTTGTTGGTTCCTACTGCCATAACAATGGTTACGATGGAAGAAAGTGCTTCTGGAATTGCAGCAACGGCAACGGCAACGGCAAACATAAACGCATCGAGAATGTACATCTGCACATCGTCTACGCCCCCTCCAAAGAAGCCACGCCCTGCTTGTAGAGCAAAGATACCAACTGAAAGAATGAGTATCGCAATACCTAATTTTTTACTAAAATCTTCTAATTTACGTTGCAAAGGTGTTAACTTCGCTTCTGCTGTTTCTAGTAATTCAGCAATTTTACCAATTTCTGTCTGACTACCAGTACCAGTTACGACGAACTCACCACGTCCATAAACAACCAACGCACCACTGTAAACCATATTTTTTCTATCACCTAAGGGAACTTCTCCTTCAATCACTTCAATGGTTTTTTCAACTGGTTCCGATTCCCCTGTCAGCATTCCCTCTTCAACACGTAATGTTTTACAAGTAATCATTCTACCATCAGCTGGAACGAAATCTCCCGCTTCTAGTAGAACGATATCTCCTACCACTAGTTCTCGGGCAGGTATGGTTACTTTTTCTCCATCCCGCAACACTTTTGCAGAAGGAGCAGATATTTCACGAAGTGCATCAAGAGAACTTTCTGCTTTCTTTGTTTGCACAACGGAAATCACAGAGCTAATGATGACAACAAGTAAAATAATGACTGACTCAATGATTTCTCCAAGAAACAACTGAACACAAGCAACGATGATTAATACAATGACCATTGGATCTTTAAAGGTTTCAAGAAATAACTTCCAAATAGGTTCCTTCTCTTTTTCTTTCAGTTCATTATAGCCATCCCTTTGCAGTCGGTTCTGTGCTTCTTTCCCAGTTAAGCCCTCTGCAGATGTCTTCGTATCATTTAGCACGTCTTCTTTCGTTTTATGATAAAATTCCATTTTGACTCACTCTCCTTTTCACTCATATCCTAGGGTTATGTTTCACTATTATCAACATTGTTAGTCATATCACTCCTTGTCTTTTTCTATTTTTGTATTCATCCCCAC
>DAIDKD010000242.1 GCA_027451065.1 Bacillaceae bacterium
GATGACGAAGTTTCTTCCGTAGGGACTGCCAATATGGACAACAGAAGTTTCCGCTTAAATTTTGAAGTGAATGCATTTATATACAATCAAGAGATAGCCGAAAAATTAGCGAAGGTGTTTTATGAGGATTTAAAACTATCAGCAGAGCTGACGAAAGAGAAATATAGTAATCGAACAAATTGGATTCAATGGAAGGAGTCCATTTCTCGATTACTATCGCCAATTTTATGATAGGCTGTAGAGAATGGTCAAAAGACCATTCCCTACAACCTATTCTACATCTTCACCGATAATTCTCACTTCTGTTTCTAAATCAACCCCAAACTTCTCTTTTACAGTAGCTTGTGCAAACTGGATAAGATTAATATAGTCTGTTGCAGTTGCTTGGTCTACATTAACCATGAAACCAGCATGCTTTGTGGAAATTTGGGCTCCGCCGATTTGTTTTCCTTGCAGTCCGCTGTCTTGAATCAGCTTTCCGGCAAAATATCCAGGTGGGCGTTTAAACACACTGCCACATGAAGGATATTCTAGAGGCTGCTTGGATTCTCGCTGCTCTGTTAAATCATCCATTTTGCCTTTTATATGCTCATAAGTATCTTTTTTCAATTGAAATGTTGCTTCTAAAGCAATATATCCCATTTTTGCGATGGTACTTGTTCGGTACTCTGCTTTTAAGTCTGCTTTTTCTAAGTGAAGAATCTCTCCTTCGTTAGTCAATACAACTGCTCTTAGCAGTACGTCGGAAATTTCTCCTCCGTAAGCCCCAGCATTCATATATAATGCTCCGCCGACAGAACCAGGAATCCCACAAGCAAATTCAAGACCCGAAAGTTCGTGCTGTAAAGCAAATTTGCTTACGTCAATAATGGAAGCACCACTTTGAGCAGTAATTTGATCGTCACGGCATGTCAGACTTAACATATTTGATAAGTTAACGACAACCCCGCGAATACCTCCGTCCTTTACAATAACATTAGCTCCATGTCCAAGTATGGTAAGTGGAACAGAATGTTTCTTCGTGTATTGAATGATTTTTTGCACTTCTTCATAGGTAGTCGGAAAAAGAAGGAAGTCTGCTTTCCCGCCTAGTTTTGTATATGTGTAATTTTTTAATGGTTCATTTTCTTTTATATTGTCGATTGATAATATTGTCTGCAAGTCGTGAAAAATTTTCTTCTTATCCATTGGCTCATCCTTCTATTTTTAATATTCTTTACGGAATCATTTTACCATAGATATGTATACTTGCCTATCCAACATAGATAACTTTCTTTTTTCGGTATCCAAAAGTGCTGTTTTTTGACTGGAGTTATTTTTAAGTATATAATTCAATATTATGTATTTTCTGAAAAATCAGTGATGGAGGTGTACAATGGGGAGAGTGTATAACTTTTCAGCAGGACCATCGATACTGCCGCTAGAGGTGCTTCAGCAGGCAAAGGACGAACTGCTGAATTACAAAAGCTCTGGTATGTCTGTACTCGAATTAAGTCATCGCTCCAGATTGTTTATGGAAATTATTGAAGAATCTGAAATAATGCTTCGGAATTTGCTACAAATACCTACCAACTATCATGTCCTCTTCTTACAGGGCGGAGCTACACTTCAATTTTCTATGGTGCCATTAAATCTTGCTGTGCAGTCGAGAAAGATTGATTTTATCGACACGGGTATATGGTCAAAAAAGGCAATTGCGGAAGCTGAAAAATTTGCAAAAATTCATGTGGTTGCGTCTTCCACCACTGAGATTCCCAAAATCGAAAATTGGCATAGTGATGCTGATTATCTTCATATTACTACGAATAATACGATAGAAGGAACAAGATTTCCTGCTATCCCAAAAACAAATATACCGATTGTTGCAGATATGTCCTCTCATATTTTGTCGGAAAAAATAGATGTATCTCAATTTGGAGTTATCTATGCAGGGGCACAAAAAAATATCGGACCGGCAGGATTGACTGTGGTGATTATTCGAGAAGATTTATTGCATCGTACCCCTGAAAATTGTCCAACATATTTACATTATAATACCCACGCAAAGCACCGCTCACTTTACAACACACCACCGACATTCAGCATTTATATGGCAAAGCTAGTCTTTCAGTGGTTAATCGACCAAGGTGGAATTTCTGAAATAGAAAAAAAGAATAAAGAGAAGGCAGCCATTTTATATCATTTTTTAGATGAGTCGAACTTTTTTTTTAATCCAGTTGAAAAAGAGGATAGATCATTGATGAATATTCCATTTTCCACTGTATCTGATGAACGGAATGAGCAATTTATTAGCGAATGTTTAGAGAAAGGACTCACCAATTTAAAAGGGCATCGTACTGTTGGTGGCATGAGGGCCAGTCTCTATAATGCTATGCATATCGAAGGGGTTTATGAATTAGTAAATTGTATGAAGGAGTTTGAAAAGAAATATGTATAAAATCCAATTGCTTAATCATATTTCAGGAAAGGGACTGGAGGTGTTCCCAGAAGATTCCTATGTAATTAGCGAAAAAGAAGAGCAGCCAGATGCTATCCTTGTAAGGAGCTATCATATGTATGGTCTTCCTCTTGCGAAAACTGTCAAAGCAGTAGCTAGAGCCGGGGTAGGTGTTAATAATATTCCTCTTGACGAGTGTTCAGAGAAAGGAATTGTAGTATTTTCTACCCCAGGAGCCAATGCCAATGCAGTGAAGGAGTTAGTTATCAGTAGTTTATTTTTGGCTGCAAGAAATATTATTGATGCAGTTCAATGGACAAAAAATCTGGAAGAGGAGTGTGTCTCTCAATTAGTAGAAAAAGGGAAAAAGGAATATGTAGGTACGGAACTAGCTGGAAAAACAATTGGCATTATCGGGCTTGGTGCAATTGGTGCCTTACTTGCAAACACATTATTGCAATTAGGGATGAAAGTAATTGGCTATGACCCTTATCTTTCTATTGAGACAGCGTGGAATTTGTCCAGGGATATAGAGCGAGCCCGTAATTTAGAACACCTACTTCAAGAAAGTAATTATGTAACGGTTCACGTACCATTGACAGAAGAAACAACTGAGATGTTTCAGAAAAATGAATTTTCTACTATGAAAGAAGGAACAGTATTATTAAACTTTTCCCGTGGAGAACTGGTCAATATGAAAGATTTAGAGGTTGCAATAGATGCAAAAATCATTAGGACATATGTGACTGATTTTCCAAATAAAAATATACTGGGAATGAAAAATGTTATTGCTTTACCTCACTTAGGAGCATCTACATATGAAGCCGAAGAAAACTGTGCGCGAATGGCAGCGCGGCAGCTGAAAACTTTTTTAGAAACAGGAAATATTATTTCTTCTGTGAATTTTCCCAATATAGAACTTCCTTATGTAGGAAAAAAGCGTATTACTATCGCCCATAGAAATATTCCTAATATGGTAGGACAAATAACGAGCGCTCTAGCTGTCGATGGGATTAACATTACTGAAATGATTAATAGAAGTAGAGGAGGAACTGCCTATACAATTATTGATATTGATAATCATTTAGGTGAAGAAATTTCAACGCAGCATGTAAAGGCAATTCAAGGAGTTTTGGCAGTAAGGGTGATTTAGCCAAATTTTGAGAAATGGTCAAAAATCGACCAATTCTCAAAATTTGCAAGATCAGACAATTATGATGGGTGGAAGTAAATGAGGGTTAGGTTGATTGTCTTGTCTTGTTCAAAATTTATCTGTTAAGAAAGTAATGTGTTAAAAGGAATAAAAAACTGAAAGGTAGTGGAGAAAATGGTAGCTATCAATCCTTTTCGGGCAATTAGGCCAATACCTGAATTAGCGGGAAAAGTAGCATCACTTCCTTATGATGTCCTGAATCGTCAAGAAGCAAAGGAAAAGGTAGCGGGTAATCCGTATTCTTTTTTACATATTGATAAAGCGGAAATAGATCTAGCAGATACTCTTTCTCCATATGATGAAAAAATTTATGAAAAAGCGAGAGAAAATCTAGATACGATGATAGAGGACGGAATTTTCGTTACGGAGCAAGGAGTATGTTTGTATATTTATCAATTATCTGTCGGAGGGACTTTTCAAACTGGAATTGTCGGATGTACATCTAATGAAGAGTACAGAAAAGGTATCATTAAGCAACACGAGAGAACGAGAGAAGGAAAATTGCAAGACCGAGTACGCCATATTGATGTGTGCAATGCACATACAGGACCTATCTTACTAGTGTATCGCACAAGAAAAGAAATAGTAGATTTAGCGCGAGAGTGGAAAGTAAATCATCTGCCAATCTATGATTTTTGTGCTGATGATGGTGTTATTCATACTGTATGGAGAGTTGATCATCAGGAGGTTATTTTACGTTTTCAAGGGTTATTTAAGGAAATCTCATCATTGTATATTGCAGATGGTCATCATCGGGCAGCAGCAGCGGTAAAAGTAGGCTTAAATAGACGTAAGGAAAAAGTAAACACAATAGGACACGAATACTTTCTATCAGTATTATTTCCCCATGAAGAGTTATCCATCTTAGACTATAATCGTGTTGTTACTGAATTAGGGGGACTTTCGACAGAAGTATTTCTGTCGAAAGTAAAAAAAATTTTTTCAGTAGAAGAGCGGGATGTGGGATATCAACCGAGAAATGAGCACTCTTTTGGTATGTATCTAGACGGTAGGTGGTATAGATTAGGGATAGAAATTGATAAAGGGGATATAGTGGATCAATTAGATGTATCTGTTCTGCAAAATTATTTATTGGCTCCAATTCTTGGTATTGAAGACCCTACTGTAGACCAACGTATTTCTTTTGTTGGTGGAATAAGAGGGTTAGGAGAGTTAGAGCGGTTGGTCGACTCAGGAGATTTTGCAGTAGCATTTTCCTTATATCCGACAACAATGGAAGAATTACTCCAAGTAGCAGATGAAGGGAA
>DAIDKD010000243.1 GCA_027451065.1 Bacillaceae bacterium
AAGATGTCCAATTATTATTGAAAGGAATTGAGAGTGTAGAAGGAAAGTTTGGTATCACAACGATTTACCCGATGTTATATGGCTCGAAATCTGCAAAAATGGATAAATACCAATTAAGTGAGAACTCATTTTACGGAACATTATCTCATTTTTCTGGAGTGGATATTCAACAAATGATGGATAAGCTCTTATTTCATCACTATATTGAAAAAATTGGCTACGATTATCCGAAAATTTTCTTCACAAAAAAAGGGCGCCTAGTATTCAATGAGTTTATTGATGAAAGAGGGCTTATCAATATTGCTCCTCTTACAAGAGAAGTGACACCAAAGGACTTTTTCTCCATATTGCCATCAAGAATGTATACAGAAAAAGAAAAAATCCGCTATATGGAACAGAAAACGCTAGAAAATGTCTTGTTTTTAAAAGCGGTTCTTGAATATATCTTGGAAAAAAGTATTCGCATACAACTAGAGCCCTACTGGTATTCCTTTCTTCAAAATTGGATAAATAAGCACCGAGATAAACTCAAACCAGTGTTGACTCTACTCAAAAAAACAAGAACTGAACCTTCTGAAAAAGAAATCATTGCACAAGTTGCAGAAGGGATATAACATATGAATGAAATAATAATTGGGTTCGCCCACTACTTACGAAACAATCGCTTTCCCGTTCCAACTTCTGTTATTGAAGAAGCATTACTAGTGCTACCTATTGTTGATGTGTTTGACCAAGAAGAATTACAAATGACCTTGTCACAGCTATGGACAAAAGATATGACACAAATAGCAAAATTTCAAGAATGCTTTCATGAATATTTCTTTTTCAAGTGGCGTGAGCAATGGAACAAACAGCAACAAGAAAAAGCGCTGGTCCATTTAAAAGAAGAGTTGAAGGACTTTTCTAGTACGCAGAAACTGGAGCGAAGGAAAAAACAACAAATAGCTCCAGAAGCATGGCTACAACAACAGCTTGAAGAAAGCGGAAACAAAGCAATACACGCTTTTCAAAAAGAAATGCATGGAACATTTCCTGACCAATATCAATATGCAAAAATAGATATGAAGCAATTCACTGAAGATGATGTCAATTCATTAGCCGAAGAACTCACTTGGAATGCACTAGCCAATGAACAATCTGTGGTCATTTTTGATGCCATTAATAAAACAAGAGAGTCATTGTTGGACAGAATGAACCTGGTGAATAAGATAAAAACCAAAGAAGAAGAAGCCTTATCTCGTATTGAAAAAAATCTCCTAAAAGGGATGCGGAAAATGATAGTCACTCAAGAAGATGCATTACAAAATCGGCCTTTTTCCTCTTTGAAAGAAGAAGACATCACAATTATCAAAGAAAGTCTCAAGCGTTCTTCTTTATCCTTGATGACAAAGCTATCTAAATTAATGAAATCTTCTTATACTGCAGAAAGACCAGACTTACCGCAGACCATTGCAAATAGCATAAAAACATATGGTATCCCTATAGAACTCAAGTTTCAAAAAAGAAAGTACAATAGAACAAAAATCCATGTGTTATTAGATGTCTCTGGTTCTGTTATCAAAAGCGCGGAAGTTTTATCGTTGTTCTCTTACCTTCTGTATAAACAATTTCCGCTCCAAGTAAAAACAATGGCTTTTGTCGGCCTATTGGATGAAACAACTAGATTCTACGATAATGATAATATGAACGGCGGCATCAAAGAATCATTACTTCATGCTGAAATTGATTACCGTGGATATTCAAACTATGGAAAAGCCCTAGGAATATACGAAAAAAATTACTCAGAAGAGCTTGATAAAAATACAATTGTTATCATACTTGGAGATGCAAGAAATAATCGGAATACTACGAGTGAACATATTCTGAAAAAAATATATGAAACAGTACGTTGTGTTTGCTGGTTCAACCCAGAATCAAAAAAGAAATGGGTTCAAGGAGATTCAAGGATGGAAATATACCAACCTTTTTGTCATATTGTAAAGGAAACAGAAAATACAGCCCAACTACTCGCTGCCCTGGAAAGCTTAGTTAAGTACTTACAAGCAAGCTAGGTTTTAAAAAACCGGGCTGTCTGAAAAGGGTAAATTCACCCTTTTCAGACAGCCCGCCGAAAGAGTCAACTACGGTGAAGAGTTATAATATCAAGCTTTTCTAAGTTGACTCTTTCTATATCATGGAGAATAAATCGACCTTTTGGACACTCCCGTTTAAAAAATAATCGACGTTACTTCACAAATCCTTTATCCTGCCGTTCCCTTATTAAAATGTATCAAAAAGTGAAATACTGCAAATAGCAAAATACAACCTCCAAGCGCAATGAACGAAGCTGTTAACCCTTGTGCTGCTAATGGAATCAAAAATAGTAAAGGAACTCCAAAGATTACTGCCGGCAATGACTGCAACGTTAGCATTCTTGCCGCTGGTGTTTCCAATTTCGGATCTATCTCTTTTAATAACATCATGCCTGTCCCTGGTGTTCCAGTTAGTTTCCCAAACATAGCGAAGAAACCGGCCTCCACATAATCTGGAAACAATATTTGACTCACTTTACGTAAGTATACAAAGGTTGTAAATCCACCAAGAGAACAAACGATGATAAGAATAATCCATAACTCTAAACCTAACGTCCCAAAATCTCTTACCTCAAAGGACGCTATACCGGCAACGATCATCAAGTCAAACATGAATCCTGCTAATCTGTTTAGCATAAAATTATTGGTATAGTCTTTTTTCACAAACGATGAAAGCCTTAATGATTTCATGATTGCCTTAAAAATTAAAGCCGCATTCACACCGAATACGAAGTTTATTCCAAAAATTAGCGGTACTAAAGTGTCTTCACCAAAATCTCCTAAAACGGAAACTGCTAGATTACTAAGTCCAACCATGATTAAATACCCAAGAAAATAAACTCCTATGACAAAACTGATTTGCATAGTAAATTTATCCACACAGTCAGACATGTCGATTTCATTGAAAGTAGGCTTATCAATTTGGTTTGCACATCTGATACTTTCTTCTTTAGCAGGTAGTTTGCCTGCTCTTCTAAACATATTTTGTGCAATGGTTCCACCCACACACGCAAAAATAAACCCTACTGCCGCAATAGACAAACCAAAGTTTACACCGTTATAGAAGCCCATATCTTCAAACATCCTACCAAAGTCTACTGCATGAGACGATTCTCGTCCTAATCCCATGGCAGTAATGATTCCACTACCCGGAAATAGTAATGGCATAACCGTCAGATAGAATAGAATAGTTACTGTAATTCCTAATATTCCTTGTATTAAGTAAGTATTGACTGTCGCCATCCCTGTTTTTAAAATAACACTTCTCGCACACTTTTTCTGTTGCGATTTTCTTAATGTAATTGCGACAAAACCAAGACCTAAAGTATGATATGCAACTATCTCCATGAAAGTTCTGTCTATTAAGTAATCAAAAAATGGGATAAATTGTAAAATAAGTAATAATAGTCCACCTATCAAAGCTGATGATAGCAAGCTCCTGTTCAAAAATCCAATCCTTTTCACAAAAATATTTCCCACAATGATACTAATCATAAGAATAGAAAATTGAATCATCAATTTCCAAATCTCATAATCCCAAAAATTTATCGACATTATCTATCTCTCCGTCTCTTTTCATAATTCGTTTAAAAAATAAATTAGCTATTGTTTTTCCATCATTCCACTATTCCATCCTGAAAATTTATCGCTCATTTCACCTCTTTCTAGTTATCAAAACCACTCAATAAATTGAAAATGTTTTCTTTATTTATCTTTTTAAATAAAAACAATATCCGAATTTTAATATTTTCTAACCAACCTGTCAATAGCATTTTTTATTCGTACAAAAAAACAGAGGTAAAAAAAGCCCTTTCTTCTCAGTCGGAATTTTTGTATATTCATCCATCCCAAAGGCTTCATTGAATTTTCTATTCGCAAAATCATTTATCACAGAATTTTTTTCACCTCCTTTCTTAGTTCATTAAAAAATCTTTCAATTATACAAAAAAATGTATTCATTTCATTATTTCTGTGATAGAGTATTCTTATAACCTAAAATAAGTACTAGATACTAATATCTGGAAATATAAAATAATATCGTAATGAAGGATGGTATAACCAATGAAAATAGCAATTTTGACAGACAGCGCAGCATACTTACCAAAGGAAGTTCGCGAGCAATTACATATCCATATGATTCCATTAAATGTTAACTTTGGTGAAAAAACGTATCATGAAGAAGTAGATCTTGGGATAGAGGAATTTTATAAAAAAGTGAATGAAACCGAGGCACTACCAAAAACATCTCAACCTGCAATTGGTGTGTTTGTAGAAAAATTTGAAGAATTAGCAAAGGACTATGATGCAGTTATTTCTATTCACATTTCTAGTGCTCTTAGTGGCACATACTCAAGTGCTGTTACTGCTGGTAACATGGTAGAGGATATTGATGTTCACGTATTTGACTCTGGAATTGCTTGCGCCCCACAAGCGTTTTATGCAGAGGAAGCTGCCAAACTTGCACTCGCAGGAAAAAGTGTCGACGAAATTTTAAGTCGCCTTGAAGAAATGAGAGAAAGCATGAATGTACTGTTCGTAGTTGAGGACCTTAAGCATTTACAGCGTGGTGGAAGGGTGTCTGGTGCACAAGCTCTTTTCGGAAACCTTCTTCAGTTGAAGCCAATTTTAACTGTCGAGGATAAGAAAATCATTCCTTTTGAAAAAATCCGTACTTTCAAGAAAGCAAAAAAGCGCATTGTTGAACTATTAGGTCAAGTTGCTTCTGAAGGAAAACCAGTACAGGCAAGCGTCATCCACGCCAATGTATTGGAGCAAGCCGAA
>DAIDKD010000244.1:0-267 GCA_027451065.1 Bacillaceae bacterium
AAAAGGGAAGAACTTTATATTATCTTACTGGTCTTGTTTCTCGTTTGTTTTTATAAGTGAACGTATAGGGGTTAGCATATGTTGAGCAAAAAAAGTTCGTCATCGTTATGAGGCGAACTTTTTTTGTGTAGTCTAGGATTAGGTAAATTAATGAAAATTCTTTGCTGCGTCCTTGAGTCTCTTACCCATTACTTACTGTATTTCTTCGGTTTATTTGGTGTGATTTCTTCAGCGAATTCCATCATTGCTGCAGTCATTCTCGGTGGC
>DAIDKD010000244.1:277-4853 GCA_027451065.1 Bacillaceae bacterium
TATATGCTGTTACTTTATTTTGGAAATTTCGGACTGCTCTCATCATATTTGTATTGCGACCAGCTGAAACACCCCACGCTGTGCCTATTCCTAATCCTAACAAAGATAGAAGTATCCAACTACGATTATTTCTTTTATTTCTAGTAAATCTGAACATTCGTCTTGACCTTTTTCTAAGGTTGAATAATGACATGAAGAAATTAAACATACTCATCCTATTACCTCCATTTGCAATTTTGAAAAGAATCATGTAAATTTACTCCACACAATTTATCTTGCGTCATGATAGAAATAATTATCATGGCAATTTATGTTAAAGCACGATACACTTGAAAAAATTTCCTGATATGTTATGCTGAAATTATAATAGTACGAGAGGAGATGAAGCGGGAATGACTCCATTGAATGAAAATCAACTGGAACAAATTCGTAATGAACGTAAACAACAAATTTTGGAAGCTGCCTTAAAGGTTTTTTCTGAAAATGGTATAAAATTAACAAAAATTAGCATGATAGCTAAGGAGGCCGGTGTGAGCCATGGCTTAGTATATCATTATTTTCAATCAAAAGAAGAGGTGCTTTATGAAAGCCTGCTAGCACTAATGGGTGATGGAGAAACTTTAGTTGATGAAATCAATGCATTGGACGCTACCCCATTAGAAAAAATTAAGTATTTCACAAAATTGGCTTTAACAGAAGGAAATATTCATGTCTTTCGTGTTATTTTTCATGTTTTGAAGTCTAACCAGGACATTCCAGAAGATACAAAAGCTCTTATTGAAAAGCAATCAATGATGTATGTGGAATTGATGTTTCCATTGATTATGCAAGGCCAAGAGATTGGTGAGATAATCAAAGAGGACCCAGAGGATTTGGTTTCATTGTATTTAAGTGTTCTTTCAGGGCTGCTAATTGAAGGGGATCTGCAATGGTTAGAAAAAAATACAGACCGGAAAATTGAGTTGCTGGTGAGGATGATCGAAGCGCGTTAAAAAAACTCGTTGACAAGAAGATAGAAATAGTATATCCTAACATTGATTGAATTAGTCAATCTAAAAATAGATTTAACAATGGGGATATGCTATTTTGTTCCTGTTTAGGTTATCGATAGAATGATAGCTATATTTTTTTGGAGTTATATTGACTGATTAAATCAATCTAAAATTAAGGAGCGTGCAAGATATGAAATATATGAGAGCAGATCAGACAAGTTTTGATCCACGTATGGATATGAGTCGGATTTTTGTCGAAGGTTGGTATCAATGGTTGAAGCACCTGGCTAAAGATAAGGAGAGGTTAGTTCGAGCATTTGCCCATTGTTTTGTTTTGGAGAATTATTATGTGGCAGTAACCGAGGACGAGGTTGCATCTTTTGTGGCAGTTACAGATAGGAAGTCACCATTTATGACTGTAGATAAGAAAGTCTTGCGACGAGAATTAGGTCTGTTACGGAGTGCTATTGCTTATGGGGTTATCAATAAGTATTTAGCGAACCCTGTCTATCCGTTTTCTTTAGAGGTAGGAACAGGTTCCTTTGATATTGTTGGGACGGTACCTAAGTTTCGGGGGCAAGGGATTGGTCGACACTTGATGCTGGAGGCGATAAAGGACCAAGGCTACAACAAGTATGTCATCGAGACTTATGACACGAACCACAGTGCAATTCGCCTGTATGAGAAGGTAGGTTTTCGGGAATTCAAGCGAGTGCCTGAGAAAAATAAACGAGCGGGGTTTGATTATGCTGTTTATTTAAAATTAGAAATGGATTAGTCTACTCATAAATTATATTTTTTTGGAATTAAATTGACTGATTTAATCAATCATAAAAAGTAGGAGGATTTTCAATGATTTTTGTAAAAAATTTAAAGAAAAATTACGGTGAAAAAATCGTTTTAGATGATATTAGTTTTGAGGTGGAAGAAGGAACTATTTTTGCTTTGTTAGGTGAGAATGGAGCGGGGAAAACGACGACAGTACGGATGCTTTCAACTCTCATCAAATATGATGCTGGTCAAGCTACAATTGGTGGCTTTGATTGTATGAAGGATAGTTCTTCTGTAAGAAAAATAATCAGCTTAACAGGGCAGTATGCAGCAGTGGATGAATTGCTCACAGCTGAGGAAAATCTACTTATGATGGGCAGATTAAGCGGCCTAGATAAAAGAGCTGCCAAAAAACGTACAGCTGAATTGCTGGAACAGTTTGATTTAGTGGAAGCAGCTAATCGAGCTGTAAAAACTTTCTCTGGTGGAATGCGAAGGAGAGTGGATATCGCTATTAGTCTATTGGCTTCTCCGAAAGTAATCTTTTTAGATGAACCGACAACAGGTTTAGACCCTCGCAGTCGAATGAATATGTGGAAGGTAATAAAAGACTTGTCTAAAAAAGGCGTAACTATTTTTTTGACGACCCAGTATTTAGAAGAGGCAGAGCAGCTAGCTGACAAAATTGCAGTGATTCATCATGGGAAAGTAGTCGTGGAAGGAACGGCCAATGAACTGAAAAATATCGTCGGTGAAGAAAAAATTGAATTTACTTTCCAAGAGCAAAATGAAGTGGAAAAAGCATGCAAGATATTAAAAGGTAGACAGCATACCAATCATGTAAGTATTGCTGTGACAAGTGATGGCTCCACTGAAAAATTACGAAAATCATTAAATATATTACACGACCATGACATAGAGCCAAGTGCTGTTCACTTAATTAAACCGACTCTTGATGATGTATTTATGAATATAACGAGTGAAAGGACGGACAAATAAGGATGAAATTTTTAAATGATAGCTTTTTATTGTTCCAACGTAATGTAAAACACATGCTTCGGAATCCAGAATCTCTTATTATGAGTATCGTCATGCCAGTGATGCTTATGTTGTTATTTGTATTTGTGTTTGGGGGAGCAGTTGATACAGGAACGGAGTATGTAAATTTTGTCGTTCCCGGTATTATTATTATCTGTGTAGGTTTTGGTAGTTCCTTAATAGCAGTAAGTGTTTGTCAAGATATGGTTGGTGGTTTGTTTGAACGTTTCCGTAGTATGCCTTTGAATCCTTCTGCATTATTAATTGGGCATGTGGCGGGAAGCTTTGTTCGAAATTTTATTAGCACGGTAGTTGTTATTATCGTAGCAGTATTGATTGGCTTTAGACCGAATGCAAGCTTTTTTGATTGGCTCATGGCATTTGGAATATTAAGTTTATTTTTGCTTACGATTAGTTGGTTATCAGTAATATTAGGTTTACTTGCCAAAAACGTAGAGACAGCAAGTGCATTTACATTTATATTCATGTTTTTACCTTATATAAGTAGTGCATTCGTACCTACGGAAACAATGCCAGATTGGCTTCACCCGTTTGCTAATAATCAACCAATTACACCGTTGATCGAAACGTTACGAGGGTTACTCACTGGGACACCGATTGAAAACAATGGAGTAATTTCTATTTTATGGTTCGGTAGCTTATTGGTAATCTTTTATATTGTAGCAGTTATTATTTTTAATAGAAGGCGTGAAGTATAAAGTTAGAGAGTTACTGTACGTTTTAATTAAACCCACAAGAAGTTCATGTGTAATGCACATATAAAAAAAGGTAACCGTTACTTAGTTACCTTTTTTTCTTTTGCTAACAGTGCATCTACCATAGCATCAAGAGCCGTTAAATCCTTATCATCTAATTTCGCTAAAACAGTTGCTAATCTTTTTACTCTTGGGTCCTCGCTTGTTAATACATCAGTCAATAATTCAACTAATTTTTCATCATCTGACTGTTCAACATACATTTCCCCTTCACCCGTGCGAAGCCAGTGCTCATTAACTTTAAATTCTGAACAAAGCAATTTGATAAAAACTTCTTTAGGTTCAACACGCCCTAACTCAATGTTAGATACCACATCCCTCGTCACACCTAACCTTTCTCCAAAAATTGGTTGTGAAAGTTTTTCTTTTTTTCTCACTTCTTTAATACGGTCTTTTATCAAAAGTAATTCCTCCCATTTAGTTCTTCATAAATACTATACTACATTTCCGTGTCATTCAACACGAAAAATAAAAAAACATCAACTTAACGTGTTGCTAAACTCGTTATTTTGTGTTATTATCGTGTTATAAAGCACGTAAAAGTTTTTTAGTAATTGAATCGACAGGGAAATGAAAGTAGGTGAAAAAATGTACAAAATGTCAGCGCCAGAGAAAGCGGAAAAAATTCTGTCCATCGTAAACAAAATGATGTTGTTAGCAGATTTTGAATTAGGCTTATATATCGGTAGAATTGAAGAAAAAGTACAAAGACATGACTATAACGAATATTAAAAAATAATTGGAGGTTTTAAACATGATGAATATAGAAATTGCACTAAATGGTAAAGAAGAAACTGCTCAAAATACAGATATACATCTGGATAAAGCTAGTTTATCTGTAACAGATATCACCTTTCATTTTGGTATCGAAGAACTTTTAAGAGAAATCGCGAAACGAAAATTATATGCCCAAGACCCTGAACTAGAAAAAAGGGCAGCAGCAATATCCCAAAACACTACAAATAATGAAATATGGGAAAGCTTAGCGGAAAATGATGA
>DAIDKD010000245.1 GCA_027451065.1 Bacillaceae bacterium
ACAATAACAGTTTTTTATTTTCATACTTCTTTTTTATTTTTTATTTTTTCACAATAGAATGGGGTTTTTAATGGATTATGGGGGAGTGACTGAAAAAACAATGCACTTTTTGTATCACCATGTTATAATGAGTACATAATAAAAAGACAGCATGCTGGATACATGCCGTCTTGATGCAACTGCTGACGTAAGGTGAGTGGTTCATCTAAATATTAATTTTTCTTAGAAGAGCCACCCTTTTTACGTTTGCTAGGCGTTGGGGTGGTTTTCTCTTCGCATCCATTTTTACACTTTGCTATCATCCACTTCGTACTAGCTGTTGCTACAACTACTACAACCGTTTCCACAGCTTTATGTAATAAATCTTGCCAAAAGATTTTCATACCGGCTCACCTCCTTCCCCCTTCTAAAAACAGGAAAAGGTTCTACGTTTCTCAAAAAGATATAGCAGATGAACCTCCCACCAATACACCCAGTCGTTACTTTATTAGTTTAACATTAGCAACATTAATATACTTTCTTCTTATATAAAGCTATAATTTCACTATGGAAAAGCAAAGGGGGGTTTTTATATGGAAAAATCCATTATAAAAATTGAGAACTTGGTGAAGCGATATAAGGAGCTTACTGCTGTTGATCACTTTCACCTTGATTTGAAAGAGGGAGAAATTTTAGGATTACTAGGTCCCAATGGTTCAGGGAAAACAACTATTATCAATTGTCTGCTTGCACTATTGCAATTTGATGAAGGGACTATTGATATTTTTGGGCAACCGATGACTCCAGACAGTTATGATATCAAACGGAATATTGGCATGGTTTCTCAAAATGTAGCTGTGTTTGAGGAATTAACTGTCTATGAAAATATCGATTACTTTTGCGGGCTGTATGTGAAAAATAAGGAAGAAAGAAAACAGCTAGTACAGAAAGCGATTGAATTTGTCGGGCTTCAGGATTATGTGAAATTTTACCCAAAGAAGTTATCTGGCGGACTATTGCGTCGCTTGAACATTGCTTGCGGAATTGCCCATAAGCCAAAATTAATTATTTTGGACGAACCGACAGTAGCGGTTGACCCGCAAAGTCGGAATAGCATTTTACAAGGAATTCTGTCACTCAACAAAGATGGTGCTACTATCATTTACACATCACATTATATGGAAGAAGTCGAACAAATTTGTTCCCGTATCGTTATTATTGACAAAGGAAAGAACCTTGCTGAAGGTACAAAAGAAGAATTAAAAATGATGATACAAACTGGCGAAACCATTCGGATTGAAGTAGTGGATTTACCAGAAGCACAACATGAAGGTATTCAGCACCTTGAGCATGTTGTTTCTGTAGATTATCAGGATTCCATGTTAACAATTCATTGTCAACGTAGCAACCATAACCTTGTGACAATTTTGGAATACTTGAACAAAAATAGTATCCCTTATGGTCGAGTATTATCAGAATTGCCAACATTAAATGATGTCTTTTTAGAAATGACTGGCAAGCAGTTGAGAGATTAGGAGGTGAATGAGAATGTTTCAGTCTTACAAATATTGGCTTTTCGCTTTAATCAGGAATAAAGAACAGATTTTCTGGTCATTATTTTTCCCTATCCTGTTGGGAACTTTTTTCTATTATGCTTTCGGTGCGCTTGGTGAGGCGGAAAATTTCACACAAATTCCAGTGGCGATTGTCGAAGAAACGGAGAGTTCTCAGCTAACTGAATCTTTCCATGAAATGATTACTGAATTATCCAAAGGTGATGATGCACTGATAAAACCAGAATACCTCTCACTCACTGACGCAAAAGAAAGATTGGCTGACGGTGAGATTGTCGGTATTTTCCAGTTAACTGATGACATTCGGCTGATTGTAGGAGAAGAAGGTGTCAATCAAAGTATTCTACAGCTTATTTCTGACCGCTTCCTACAAATTAGTAGCACACTTAGTCATATTGCCTCTGCCCGTCCAGACTTACTGGAGCAAGCCATGAGCAATATTTACAACGACATAGCAATAAATCAAGAAATAACAATCGGAAGAGGCGAAACGAACATTATCGTATATTATTTTTATGTTCTTTTGGCGATGGCCTGTTTTAATGGAGCTCACTGTGGTCTACAGCAAATTATCGGGATTCAAGCTGATATTTCTCCATTAGCAGCCCGACGCTCTATTTCTCCTACGAAAAAAATCAACATGATTATTGCTGATTTTCTAGCAGGTGTCACCGTTCAATTTTTACTAGTACTTGTGAGCATTCTTTATTTTGTTTTTGTTCTCAACATCAATTTCGGTGACCAGTTAAGTATGGTTGTTTTGACAAGTCTCATCGGTTGCTTTGTCGGCGTCAGCTTCGGAACATTTTTTGGTGCGGTGATAAAAGCTGACATAAAAGTACGCGAAGGTCTATTAACTGGAATATCACTTCTTCTCTATTTTTTAAGTGGTCTCATGAGTATCAACATAAGAATGTCCATTAGAGAAAGTGCGCCTATTCTAGATAGTCTTAATCCGGTAACTTTGCTTAGTGATGCTTTTTATTCATTAAGTGTTTATGGCACGTATGATCACTATCTCAGTATTTTCATTAAACTCGTGATGATGATTGTATTTTTCTGCGTCATCAGTGCTGTTGCTTTAAGGAGGAAACGATATGCCAGTATTTAAATGCTTTTGGAAAATCATGCTCAAGCACAAGCTCATGCTGTTGATGTATTTTATTATTTTCATGGCTATCACAATTATGTACTCACAAATTGGTGCAGATTCAGATTCTCAAACAAATTTCAGTGCTACTGAGGTGAATCTAGCAGTGATTGACCGAGATGGAAGTACTATTTCAGCGGCTCTGACAGATTATTTAGACGGTCTGCATCATCTAGTTGATTTAGCTGATGAGGAAACTGCGATGCAAGATGCATTATTTTTCCATGAAGTCGATTATATTCTTATCATTCCATCAGACTTTGAGAAAGGATTCTCTGCTGGTAACGAGGATATTCATTTAGAAAATATCAAAGTTCCAAACTCAACTTCTGGCGTTTATATTGATAATCAGATTGATAGCTTTCTATTAACTCTTCAGACATATTTACATGCTGAATTTGACTTGGATACGGCAATTGCACAAACGGAACAGGACTTATCCCATCGTGTAACAGTAGAAGTGGCAGTGGTAGGAACAGAAATAAATGCTTCATCACCATTTTATTTCCAATACCTGCCTTACATTTTTCTTTCGATGATGATTTCTGCCCTAGGCCCAGTTTTCTTAGCTTTCAACAAAACAGATGTGACACGAAGAATTGAATGCTCTGCTTTCACATGGAAAGAACGAAATTTTCAGCTTGCTCTTGGCTGTGTCATCAGTTCAGTGGTCATTTGGCTTGCTTTTATGGTGATTGCTTTTCTTTTATTCGGTGAGGAAATGACAGGTTCCATCGGTGCTTTACGAATGCTAAACAGCTTCGTGTTCCTTATTGTCAGCGTTGGAATTGCTTTTTTACTTGGACAACTCATGAAGAGCACCAGTGTGTTAAGTGCAGCTACCAATGTCATCGGTCTAGGAATGAGCTTTCTTACTGGGGTATTCGTACCTCAAGAATTCTTAAGCAGTGGTGTATTGTCCGTTGCCAGGTTTTTACCTAGCTATTGGTACGTGAGAAGCAACGATATGCTTACTACAGTTTCAGCTGTTACTAATGAAAGCTTGCGGACTTTCTTAGAAGGAATCGGCATTCAATTTGGCTTTGCACTTGTTATTTTTGCTATTGCATTTGCGATTAGTCGGAGGAAAAAATTGAAGCCATCTGCGTAAATCCATAAAAGGATCGGGCAAATCCCGCCCGGTCCTTTTATGGATTTACTACTCAGTATGGACGAACGGTTTATTTTCATTTTTCAATTACATAGATAAATCTGACGGGCTATTCCAAAGGAACACAAAGAAACCTCAGCCCTATACCGACTGAGGTTTTATTACGAAGCGAAGCCATTTTATTTTATTACTGGAATCTTCACTTCGATTTCTGTATTAAGGAATCCGAATTCTAAGACATACTCTCCATCTCCGTCATACAAGATGTGCATATATGCTTCCTGTGTAGCACCACTTCTCATTTCTCCAGCAAAATCAATGTCATTCTCCATAAACCATGTGCTTATACTGTCTAATTGAGTTCCTTGTGAACCAAATTGACGTACTGCAAACATGTTAAGACCATGTGTTTCATCACTTAGGTTTGTAACTGTAATCGGTATGTAAAATACATCTGCACCAGCATGGTCTGCAAATTCATTATCAATAGTTGTCCAGTTAATGTCTCCACCAAGAGTGATTTCTAGATTATCAAATTCAAATGTGCTACCTAATGTAAGAATATCGTCATTTGTTTCTTGAGCTGTATCTTCAACTACTTCAGATGCTGCAACATTACCATCTGCGCTAGTTGAGCCTTCCTCACAGCCAGTAACAAACCCTAGCATTGCCATTGTGGTCAATCCTAATCCTAATTTCTTTAACGTGTGTTTCTTCATGATCGATTCTCCTATCTGTAATTGTTCCAATGTTTCTATCACGTTCACTTTCTCCCACAAATACTATATCACTTTACAAATTGATTGAAAAGCGCTTTCTTATTTTTTTATTTAAAATAATTAAATTGCAACTTCATAGATAAGGACTCCGTTAAGAGAGTTTTGTTACTTCAGAATTTCTTTCAACACTTCATTTATATCATACGCATTGAAATATTTTCATATAATTTCTTTTGCTGTTAAAATAAAAGAAAGATAAAATGTTTATCAAAATATAGTGTGTAGTCCCTATTGG
>DAIDKD010000246.1 GCA_027451065.1 Bacillaceae bacterium
TTCCCCATAGTGCTGGGCAAATTTTTTCAAGCACAGCTCCATATTAAATCGTCCACGTTCAACAATATCATTTTGTAATACGCCTTTAATTTGGTTAGGGTTTATCGATTCATCTTTCGAAATAAAATAATTGCAAATAATCATTTCAAATATTTTGTTTGAGACCATTATCGTTTGTTCTGATTGCTTAACATATCCATATCTGACACCTAATTCTATCGTTGGATTTGCCACTGAAAAAGTCCTCGGTCGTCCAATAATCAAGACATCGTAGATAAGATTATATAATTCTTTGTTGTTTTCCAGATTTTTAGATAGATCATCAAATAGTGTATTTTTTTCTTTTACCAACATTTGGACTGCCTTTTGGACACCCTTTACCGTCCAATCTTGGTCAAGTTTCTCATCAATATATTTACAGATTTTTGAGACCAAAAACGGATATCCGCTTGTATAGCGATAAATTTCTTTAGAGATAGCAGCAATCCCCATGCCAGTATGATGGTCAGCTTCGTATTCATCTAACATGGTGGATATTTCGTCGGGATGGAACGACATGTCTACTTCGAAGTCTACTGCTATATTCCATGGTGAATTATATATTTTAGCTTCCACCGCCGCAGGAGTGTGTCTTCCTTCATTCATCAACTTCAATTTGATATTTTTCACATCATACACACCAGCAAGAATCACGCTGTGAAAAGTAAAATCAACATCCATTTGACTGTCTAAATATTTACTTCGAAGAACACTTAGAAAGTTTAAAAACACCTCATTATTCGTTATTTTATCAACTTCATCAATCATCAAAATGATTTTTCTGTTTTTACACATTCTCGTGATATGTCGGCTCAACTTTCTGAAATCCGTTACGCCTTCATCGAACCAGCTGTCTTTATACTCATCAGATTCATCAGTAAATTCCAGCTTTTCCTGAACCATTTCCAAAAAAGTACGGCAAAAAATTTCTTCTGTAGCCAAACTTGCCCTTCCTAATCCCTCGAAGCTAATCGAAACCACTGTGTAGTGGGATTTCAATACTTGAGATAAGCCATGTAAGGTAGTCGTTTTCCCGTATTGCCTCGCTCGATTTATCATAAAGTAAGAACCATCATCCACCAATTTGACAATTTCTTTTAATTTTTTCCCAATATCAACCATATAGTGCTTCGATGGAACGCATACCCCTGTCACATTAAATTTACGCATGTTCAATCTCTCCGTTTTAGAATCTGTCAATCGTTACCTTGAGTATATTATACCATATTCGTTCTGCGAATTTTGCAAATTTACCATTCATACTTACATTTCCTTTTAGGGCAGTGTTCTTATGACCACATGTTGAACATAATTGCGTAGATGCAAAGTGTTTCGGTGCTTTGACAAAGTATTTCCCTTGTTGTTCTAGTTTGTATTGTAGATATAATCGGAAATGACCAAAACCATTATCTTACTGATTTTTAGCATAGTATTTATTTTGTCCAATCGCACGAAGGTCTAGGTCTTCTACGACAATCATGTCATAACAATCTGCAAAGGCATATGCTTTCTTGTGAAGCCAATCTTTTCGTTGGTTTGCTACTTTTGTTTGTAGTCTAGAAATAACAAGACGCTGTTTCTCCCAACGATTAGAGCCCTTTTTTCTACGTGATAATACCCGTTGTTCTTTTGCTAGGCGCTCTTTCATTTTTCTGTAATATTGAGGGTAATTGGCTTTCTTACCTTCGTTATAGACGAGGTGTTAAGATTACAATTCTCTATTCAGTTTTTCAAACATCATATGTTGATTTCACCAAAAAGAGAATATCGGACAATTGAGATGGCAAAGCCATCCCTTGTCCGAAGCTGATTCATCTCATGACTGAAGTCACGAGGATTCTCGACTAAAATCCTAAAACAATGAAAGCCCTACCTCTCTTTCATCCTTACGGCTCCTTGTCCGTACCAGTGTGAATTAGGATTGCAAAAATCAAGTGACTATTTAATCGAGTTATTTGATGAGACTTCGAAGATTTATAAAAAGAATTTAAAAACAATAATGGATTAGATTGAAGTAATAACAAAAGAGGTTCCTACTCTAAAGTGAGTTGAAGAAGTTGAATGTCTTTGAATTGATTTACTTTTGATAATAATCATAGCCCCGAAAAATTCAGGATATTCTCGGGGGATGCTACATTATCTATAATGAACCTTAACAGAAACTTTTTATTTGATTTTCAGTGATCCCTTTAACTAACCCTAGTTCACTAATCAAAAATTCACGTGCGTTATCCAACATTTTTTTTTCGCTTGTATTAAGTGCTTTTTCTTTCTTCATACGCATTAAATCACGTACAACTTCAGCACCTTCTTGTATTTCACCCGTTTTTAATTTATCCATGTTTACTTTATAGCTTTGTGTCCGCGACAGTAATCTATCTGGTTCTCCATGCTGAAAAATGTCTATAATGTGTTCTAATGCATGTATATCAGTAACTGGTCGTAGACTCGAGCTCGATATTTTATCCGTAGGAATCATGACTTGGAGATTGCTGATTGACATTTTTATGATGTAATACTGTTGCTTTTTCCCTAAGATTTCTTTTTCTTCTATGGCTTCAATTATACCTACTCCGTGCATTGGATAAACAATATTATCGCCAATTTGAAACATATAATTCACCTCCATATATGGTACCCTTTTTAAGATTACCATATTTGGAGTTTTTTATCAAATATTTAATAATACCATAAATTTATTTTTAGCGTCAATCACTTTTTCTTTGATAATCAAATTAAATAAAAACAGCACCCAAAGATAAGATTTACCTATTCTTCAAGTGCCATTCCACTCCAAAAGCAAATATCAATATAAGGCAAGGATCGACTCTATCGCCTCCCCTGCCTACCTCTTCTCTAACTTACATCACCTAGCCAACCAACCACCATCAACGGCTAAAATATGACCATTTACATACTCCGACCCTTTACTTGCCAAAAACACAACTGCACCCATTACATCTGCCGGATCAGCCCAACGGTTTGCTGGAATACGGGATAAAATTTCTGCGTTACGTTTTTCATCAGCACGAATTGGTGCTGTGTTGTCCGTTTTCACATAGCCAGGTGCAATTGCATTAATTTGAATATTATATTCTCCCAATTCATTGGCAAAAGCTTTCGTAATACCTGCAACACCATGCTTACTTGCAGTGTATGGAGGAATGAACTTACCACCTTGGAAGGAAAGCATGGAACCGATGTTAATAATTTTGCCGCTCTTTTGTTTCACCATTACTTTTGCTACTTCTTGGCTTAGGAAATACACCGCATTCAAGTTGATATCCATCACAGCGTCCCAGTCTTCTGCTTGATATTCTAATAATGGCGCACGGCGGATAGTTCCAGCGTTATTTACTAAAATGTCAATTTTTCCATACGCATCTTGACAAACTTGTACCACATCTTTGATCACGGCACGATCTGTTAAATCTGTCTGATAGAATACTACCCTACGCCCTTCTTTTTCGATTAACCTTCTTGTTTCATCCCAGTTTGTATCATATGTTACGATGAAAAGGTCAGCACCAGCTTTTGCAAGTGCTACTGCATAACCTTGTCCTAAACCTGTGTTCCCGCCTGTTACAATCGCTACTTTCCCATCTAAACGAAAGAAATCTAGTGAGAATTTATTTAGTTCATTTATCATTTTTTTCTCCTCCAACTTTATCATTATTTTACTCTATCTCAACTCTTCCATCTTCACATGATCCATGTCTGTATACGCAATATTTTCCCCGCACATTCCCCAAATAAACGTGTAATTGCTTGTTGCAGTGCCAGTGTGAATAGACCAGCTCGGTGAAATAATTGCTTGCTCGTTACTGATTACTAAGTGTCTTGTTTCCTCTGGTTTACCCATAAAATGAAATACGCGAGTTTCCGGGTTCATATCAAAATACAAATATACTTCCATCCGACGTTCATGAGTATGACATGGCATGGTGTTCCAGACACTTCCTGGTGCAAGCATTGTTAAGCCCATTTGAAGTTGGCAGCTTTCACATACATTTGGATGAACATACTGATAAATCTTTCTTTCATTCAATGTTCCCTGCTCCCCAGTACAAATCGGTTCCACCTTGTTCCTATCAATTTTCACTGTTGGATATGCATGGTGCGCCGGTGTTGAGTTGATATAAAATTTTGCTGGATGGTTGGCATCTTTGGAACGGTATAGAACTTCTTTCGTCCCTTTCTCTACGTACAAGCCATCACGACCACGGATGTCGTACTCCACTCCATCAAGTACAACAACACCATCTCCACCAATATTAATTACTCCTAGCTCACGACGCTCTAGAAAGTAATCGACCCCTAACTCTTTATCAAAGGGGATTGTTAATTCATCAGATGTTGGTGTGACCCCGCCAAAAATCATTCGATCATTGTGGGTATATGTTAGATGCACTTTGCCTGGTTCAAATATTGTGTCTACTAAAAAGTTTTCTCTTAATTCGTTTGTTGTGAAATGTTTTACTTCATTTGGATGATTTGCGTAACGGGTAGCTAACTTTGTCATTTTTTATCACCATTCCTTATCATTTTCATATGTTCTTTTCAAATTGATGACAGCCTTCTATTTGTATATCTAGATGACTATGATCATTGTATATTGTTACTTTATGGGGATGTACTTTTATATCTAGTGGACATTCCCATAACTCCTTACACTTCTCTGTCACATCTCCTAGAACAGCTGTTACGATCAAGTGATTTCCAGGTTCAAGA
>DAIDKD010000247.1 GCA_027451065.1 Bacillaceae bacterium
AAGATTTAGCAGTTGAGTTTGTTGATTTATATGAGAAATTAGCGGCAACTTCTTAAATATTTATTTTAAAATATACTAATATATAAGTAGTAAACTATGAAGAAAACTGACAAAATTGATTTTATTTGTCAGTTTTTTTTACGTCTGAAAATGAAATTATTTTGCAAATAGCTTGAAAAAGGAGATAGTTAGGGAATATTATTTTCCATTTTCGAGGCGAAAGAATATACATATTTATTGATTATGATTACAATAAAGCTGTGAGGGAGGATTAGATAATACACAAAAAACTAAAAGCGTTTCCAATTGAGTTTTTATGGGTGCTGATTCAGTAGCATACCAAGTAGAAGGTATTTGTAATTATGGAGGAAAAGGTCCATTTGTCTGGGATATTTATACAAAGATCTCAAGGATAACTTTTCAAAATACAAATCGTGATGTTGTAGATGATGATTACAACAGCTATGCAGAAGGTTTGCAATTCTATGGCAATCTTATCAAACATAAGATAGAAAATATGTTTTCTATAGCAAACCAGTTGCCAGAACTAAACAATATGCAAAGGGGAAAAAGGAAATGAAAAAAATCTTATTGGTTTGTGCGGCAGGGATGTCAACGAGTTTATTGGTAACGAAAATGGAAGAGGCTGCGAAAGCAAAGGGAGTAGAAATTAAGATTTTTGCATTGCCAATTTCAGAATGCAGCAGTGTTACGGATCAAGTAGATATGGTATTGCTTGGACCACAAGTAAGATACCAAAAACCGCAAGTGGATTCATTAATCAATGGTAGGGTTCCAGTTGAGGTTATCGATATGAGAGCATACGGAACAATGAATGGAGTAGCAGTGTTAGAGCAAGCATTGAAGCACTTCTAAATTTAAAAAGGGATGGTTTGGTAATTTCCTTTCTCACAGCAAGCTGGCCAATGAAGTGCCTTAACATAACTTATTTAAATAATTAAACGAATCGAAGGGGAGAATTTCATGAGTATCATGAGTGGATTTGAACGAGTTGTCGAGAAAGCATTAGTTCCTGTAGCTACAAAATTAAACTCACAGCGTCATATTTGTGCAATACGGGATGCGTTTATTTTGGCCTTTCCAATTACAATGGCTGGTTCGTTGATTATCTTATTAAATTTCGCTGTATTGGCAGAGGACGGATTTATTGCGAAAATTTTATTTCTAAACAAATTGTTTCCAAATTTAAGTGATTACCAAGAGGTATTATCTCCTGTATTAAGAGGTTCCACCAATATTATGTCTATTATCATTGTTTTCTTGGTTGCTAGAAATATTGCACAGACCTTGAAGGCAGATGATTTATTATGTGGATTGACAGCGCTCTCTACGTACTTTATTGTTTATCCTCCATACCAAAATGTAGATGGAACAGACTACATGACAATGCAGTGGCATGGTGCTCAAGGTCTTTTCGTTGCACTTATTATTGGCTTGTTAGTCGGAGAATTATTCTCTCGCTTATCAAAATCTGATAAATTGCAAATAAAAATGCCAGCGCAAGTACCTCCGGCAGTTGCCCGTAGCTTTAAAGTGTTGTTTCCGATTATCATTGTAACTGTCATATTTGCTGTAGCGAACTATATCATTGGAGCATTGTATCCAAAAGGGATTCATGAGCTCATTTATTCAGTGCTACAAACACCGCTTCGTAATTTAGGAACAAATATTTTTTCGGTTGTTATTTTAGCCATTGTTTCTAACTTCTTATGGGTATTTGGTATTCATGGTCCAAATACAATTGCAGCAATTCGTGAAGCAATGTTTTCAGAGGCAACTTTAAAAAACTTAGACTATGTAGCTGAACATGGTAGTGCATGGGGCGCACCATTTCCGAATACTTGGGCACTAAATGATGCTTTTGCTAACTACGGTGGTTCAGGAATGACACTAGGAATGATCATCGCTATCTTCATTGTGTCAAGAAGAAAAGAGTATAAAGATATAGCAAAACTGTCTGTGGCACCAGGGTTGTTTAATATTAATGAACCGATTATTTTTGGGCTACCTGTTGTATTAAATCCATTGTTTATCGTTCCATTTATTTTGGTGCCAGCAGTCAATATTCTCATTGGCTATGCTGCAATTTCATCAGGTTTAATTCCACCAATTGCTTATAGTGTACCGTGGACAACACCGGGGCCATTAATACCGTTTTTAGGTACAGGAGGAAATTGGCTAGCATTGCTACTTGGTTTTGTTTGCTTAGCCGTGTCAACAATTATTTATATGCCATTTGTGATGGCGGCCAATAAAGTAGCAGCCAATGAAAGTACAACAAATGAATCAGATACTTTGAGTATGTAACGAGATATGAGAAATAACAGGCTGTCTGAAAGAGGAAATTAACAGCCTGCTGAAAGAGTCAACTAGGATGAGGAGCTATGAAATTAGGCTTTTCATTCTGATTGACTCTTTCTATATCATGGAGAGTACATCGACTTGAACAGTCCTTTATTGATTGCTCTTCATATAACACCTTTCATATCCTCGGCTTATCATTATATCCAGAAGCAAAAATGGCACTTAAAAAAGATAAAACGACAACCATAATGAGAATAAGCTTCACTTTATCCCCTCCATTCATTTAGGAAACAATCGCTATTTGGACTAGTTGTTTATTATTATTTATTTCCAATTAATTCCAGTATAAGATACCTGTATAAACAATGAAAGAAAATAGCTCTATCTGATTAGACTGTCGACTCATTTTACCTTTTCTTGGTATGTATAGGACTATCCCCGCATACAGTTTTAATAATCCTTTTTTAAGAGATTGTGGAGGGGGTTCTTATTTATATGGATATTCTGCAAAAGATTGAGATGCATAGACAGGAGGAAGAGCGGCTGAAATGGGAAGGAACCTTTGCTGAGTACTTGATGTTGTTAAAGGAAAATCCACATGTTGCCCAGACAGCCCATTCACGTATCTATAATATGATCAAAGATGCTGGAGTAAGCGAGGTAGAAGGTAGAAAAAAATACGGTTTTTTTAACAATCAACTTTTTGGACTAGAGGATGCATTAGAAAGAATTGTCGAGGAGTATTTTCATCCATCAGCAAAACGCTTAGATGTGAGGAAGAGAATTTTATTACTAATGGGCCCTGTTAGTGGTGGGAAATCAACGTTAGTAACTATGTTGAAGAGAGGGTTGGAAGAGTATTCTCGTACGGATGCCGGGGCAATTTATGCTATCAAAGGATGTCCAATGCATGAAGACCCGCTGCATCTAATTCCCCATCATTTGCGAGAAGATTTTTATAAGGAATATGGGATTCGCGTGGAAGGAAATCTTTCTCCATTAAATACCATGAGATTAGAAAAAGAGTATGGAAATCGGATGGAAGATATTATTGTGGAAAGAATATTTTTATCAGAAGACAAACGGATTGGGATTGGAACATTTAGTCCATCTGATCCGAAATCACAAGACATTGCTGATTTGACAGGAAGCTTGGATTTCTCCACTTTGGCAGAGTACGGTTCAGAATCAGATCCTAGGGCATATCGTTTTGATGGAGAATTAAACAAAGCAAATCGCGGGATGATGGAGTTCCAAGAAATGCTGAAATGTGATGAGAAATTTTTATGGCACTTGCTTTCCCTTACCCAAGAAGGAAACTTCAAAGCAGGGAGGTTTGCACTTATTTCGGCAGATGAGCTGATTGTAGCTCATACCAACGAAACAGAATATCGCTCCTTTATTGCGAATAAAAAGAACGAAGCCCTTCACTCCCGGATTATTGTTATGCCTGTTCCATATAATTTGCGAGCATCAGAAGAGGAGCGGATTTATGAAAAAATGATTCGTGAAAGTGATGTGGCAGATGTTCATATTGCTCCTCATACGCTACGGGTAGCGGCGATGTTTACCATTTTGACTCGTTTAAAGGAAACGAAGCGTGGTGATGTTGATTTAGTGAAGAAAATGCGATTATACGACGGGGAGCTAGTGGAAGGATATAATTCAGTGGATGTGGAGGAGCTGCAGCGAGAACATACGGATGAAGGAATGGGCGGAATTGATCCACGCTATGTCATCAACCGAATTTCTTCGACAATTATTAAAAAAGAAGTACCATCTATTAATGCTTTAGATGTACTAAGATCTTTGAAAGACGGGCTGGCACAGCACCCATCTATTTCTAGTGAGGACAAGGAGCGATACATGGGATTTATTGCAGTGGCTCGTAAAGAATATGATGATATCGCGAAAAATGAAGTGCAAAAAGCTTTTGTATACTCCTACGAGGAATCAGCCAAAACCCTTTTGGATAATTATTTAGATAATGTGGAAGCATACTGTAACAAAAATAAATTACGCGATCCACTAACCGGTGAAGAGATGAATCCAGATGAAAAGCTAATGCGCTCCATTGAAGAACAAATTGGCATTTCTGAAAATGCTAAAAAAGCATTTCGCGAAGAAATTCTCATTCGAATTTCCGCATATGCAAGAAAAGGAAAAAGATTTGATTATAATTCCCACGAACGACTAAGAGAAGCGATTCAGAAGAAATTATTTGCTGATTTAAAAGACGTTGTGAAAATCACTACATCCTCTAAAACACCAGACGAGAATCAATTGAAGAAAATGAATGAGGTAGTTGCAAGGCTGGTAGATGAATACGGTTATAATTCAACATCAGCCAATGAACTCTTACGTTATGTAGGAAGTTTACTGAATCGATGATACTAAAATCAGGCTGTGTAAAATAGGTGACACTTGCCATTTTACACAGCCTG
>DAIDKD010000248.1 GCA_027451065.1 Bacillaceae bacterium
CGAGTCATGGCATAAGCCTTTTGCTTTCTGTTCCAACCATCCGTGTAAGAGGTCGGCTCAAAATTGAGCTGAGCAAATTCTGTGCTTAACCCAGATTTGGGGTCAGTGATTTTTCGAATGTCACGGATGACATGGTCATGGCGTTTTTCAAAGAACTCTGCCACAAACAGACTATCTACTCTTGCCGTATCATTGGTGTCGGCAAATACACCATACTTGTCTTTGGGTATCAATTCTCTCATTAAAAAACCTCCTGTAATTTAGTCAGAGAGGAAACCCCTCTACCTAATAGCCACAGGAGGAGATGAATGTTGAGGATTTTGAAAAACTATTTTTAATCTTTTTGATATTATCATCAGGTTTACATTATCCTCAACTTTTTCATAAATCTTTAATTTACACTTTTTCATTCTAGAAAGTTGAGGATAATATTATTGAGACGTGTTTCTCAAAAATATAAAAACAGGAGGAAAAAACTATGAAACTAACTTACGATGAAGGTGTTATCTTAATTAAACAATGCTGGATTGATAACGGTCATGTCATTAACGTCGGAAAGATGGCTGCAATCAATTCCCTGCGACGACACCTTGAGCAAAACAATATTTCCTATAGTCATGATGAAGCCCTGCATTGGCTCAACTTGAATATGGAGTCCACAGATAAACAAACTTTCTTTAGAATGAGACGTGCTGTGTATGAATTTAATGATGTCATGACTCTTGGAAAAATCACTGGTGATTACAAGTATTATGAAACTTCTTTTGACCGTCTTCCAGAAAACTGGCAGACAATACTGATTAAATATAAAGAAGATCTTTTAATCCGACTGAAGCACCGAGCAACCAGAGACCAAATCATTCACTGTACAAGCTTTGCAACTTTCCTTGTAAACAATGATATTTACGATCCTGTAGGAATTACAGTTCCGGTCATTTCCAAATACCATGAATATGCAGACTCTATAGGTGACAAATATATCTGTACCTACTCTGTCAGATACTTTTTGCAATTTTTAGCTAACCAAGGATTTATTCCTAAACATAGGCCTTTTGCACTTACTGCACCTGTACAAGCTAAAGCAGCTGGATTTGCGTTAAAAAACATCTCTATCGCAAGCATTTCTGAAACAAATGCCAAAGTGAGCGAATTCCGGTTATCACCTGAAACTTTTCTGGAGCGATGTCAAGATCTTATTAAGTCTCTTGAAGAAATCTACCATTTCGAGCCTAAAGCTCTTAGAAGCAATTACTTGGCTTATTTTCAAATGTTTTATATCGTTGCCAGTGAATTGAATCTTGACTACACACCCGCCGTTGCTGATTACTGGCTGAAGTCAATGGATTCCTTTTCAAGTGATTTTCGTGTGGGTCCAATGCGATACCGTTGCTTTCATGTGCTAAAGAGCTTTATTGAGTGTGGGGATACTTTTCTTCAGAGTATTCCTCCGGTAATTGCACAACCTGGAATAGTAACATCTCTAGCGGTCTGGGGCAGAAATCTTCTTCAAGAGTTTGTTTCTGAAAAAGAAAAGGACGGATTATCTGCCAATACAATCAGCCGCCATAAGTCTGCCAGTATTTCTTTCTTGCTTTATTTGCAGAGCCAGGGACTTACTTCAATTTCAGAACTTACGCCACAGCTTGTTAAGGCTTACAACATTACAACAGCCCAAAAATCGTCCAATAAAAAGAATAATTATGCTTACTCAATTCGACAGTTCCTGCAATATTTGTTTGAGAAAAAATATACAGAACAGGATTTGGTCAGATCATTTCCATCACAACGTGGACAATCTCGTAAAATCGTAGAAATTCTTTCAAATGATGAAATTCAAAACATCTATACGTATCGTAACAATGCACGTACACCGTTGGAATTGCGTGATAGTGCAATGCTAATAATTGGACTTCTCATGGGACTACGAGGAATTGATGTAATTAATCTACGTTTTTCCAATATCGACTGGAAGCATCAGACAATAGCGATTACCCAGCAGAAAACATACCGTCCATTAATCCTTCCAATGCCTGTAGCAGTCGGAAACAGCATCTTTCAATACTTAAAATATGGAAGACCTAATAGTAACTCAGGCTATATTTTCTTGTCTCAGCGTGCACCATATGGAAACGCAAATCGTTCAGCCTGTAATACTGCTATAGAAAGAGTTTTCAATGGTGAAAAGCATTCCTTCCATATCTTAAGAAGAACATTTGCAACGAGGTTATTATCAGTAGGCATTGGGACTGATGCAATTAAGGATTCTCTTGGCCACTCTACTATTGATACAGTTAACCGATATCTCTCAGTCGATGAAGAAGGCATTCGATCATGCTGTCTTCCCCTTAAAAGGACGGTGAAATAGGATGAAAATACAACGTAACTATGACTTTTATAGCACTTTGGCTCCGGTCATCAAGGGCCTGATCGACGAAAAACGTGCATCTGGCTACTCATATGCATCAACTGAAAATGTATTGAAGGAACTTGACAATTTTTGCCTTAAACATGACTTTACATCCTCGACAGTTACGAAAAAGCTTTCAGATGAATGGTCCATGCAGCGTTCTACCGAAGGATTGAATGCCAGAAACATAAGAGTGAGCGTACTTCGCCAGCTTTCAAAATACCTGATTTCGCTTGGAACAGAAGCATATGTTCCAAAGTTATTTCAATCTAAAGAAACATCTGAAGCACACGTTTTTACTGGTGATGAGTTGTTGGCATTCTTTGAAAATCTAGACAATCTTGAGCCTGTTAGACAATCCTACGGGGTGAGACTTCTTAATGAATGCAAAGTCCTTTTTAGGCTTTACTACTGCTGCGGGATGCGTCTTAATGAGCCTTTACAGCTCACGTGGGAGTGCGTTGATTTAGAAGCAGGAACTCTTCGCATCCTTCAATCCAAAGGTGACAAGGATCGTATTCTGTGGCTTACTGATGACATCATCGACATGCTAAAAAAATATCGTGCTTATATCCAGAACGAACGTCCTGACACAAATTGGGTTTTCCCTGGAACAAAGGAAGATAATCATCTGAGCGATGTTTCAGTAAGAGACTACTTTTTAAGAGCATGGACCGACACTCCTTATTCTAGAAATAGCAATCCTCCAACAATCAAGTCATTTCGACATACATTTGTTGTTGACCGCCTAAATAGCTGGATGGAGGATGGTGAAAATATTGAGGCAAAGCTTCCATACCTTAGTAAGTTTTTAGGACATGCCAATATCCAGGAATCTCTTTATTACTATCATCAGGTAGCTGAAAGTTTCAAAATCATTCATGCCAAAGATAAAACATCAGGTTTAGTAATTCCGGAGGTGAACTTCAATGAAAAAAAAGATAACTGATACAAAAATTTTCTTCTCAATGACTCTGCAATATCTTGAGAATTATCTTCCCAAGCAGTTGGGGCGTAGTCCAGAAACCATACGTTCCTACAAAGATTCTCTGTCTGCGTTTAGAAAATATTTATTCAAAGTAAAGAATATTTCTATTTCAAAACTAACTTTTACTGACTGTACTCGTGAGTTGCTTCTAGAATATTGTGCCTACTTAAAAGAACATGGAAATTCTCCGGCCACCTGTAATGTACGGCTGGCAGCGATAAAGAATTATGTGCAGTATGCGTCTGATAACGATGTGTCATTACAATCTATTGCTTTGCAGGTATCAAAAGTTCCTAGCATGAGGGTTCCAAAGAGGGAAAAGATTCTTCTCTCTAAAGAAGCCTTAAATGCTCTATTTTCAGAACCTAAGAATACAAAAATCGGTATTCGTGATCGCACAATCATGATTCTTCTCTATGATTCTGCAATCAGGGTCAGTGAACTGACAGGGCTTCATATCAACGATGTAAATCTTGATACTTTATCCATACATGTACATGGCAAAGGCAATAAGGAACGATCTGTGGCTATAACAGAAAAGACAGCAGAACATTTAAAGCTGTATAAATCAATTTACCATTCAGATACCAAAGACCCAGACCATGTATTGTTTTACACAATTATTAAAGGTAACACTGGTAGAATTTCTACTGGTACAGTTGAACGTATTGTTCAGAAATATGCAGATGCTGCAAGAAACTCCTGCCCAGACATGCCTGACAGGGTTTATCCTCATTTGCTTCGTGCAGAACGTGCTACACATTTGTATCAAGATGGTGTGGATTCAATTATGATTTCAAAAATTCTTGGACATTCCAGTGTTGAAACTACCAAAATTTACGCAATCCCATCCCTCGATCAAATGCGCGAGGCATTGAATAAGGTTAATATGCCAGCTGATGCTACAGAACAACCTCTGTGGGAAAGTGATGAAGAAGAACTGGCTCGTCTCTGTGGATTGAAATAGATTTTTTATCCTCAACATTTGCAGAAAAACATTTGGAATTTTAAAGAATTTTGTATTTGTTGAGGATAATGTAAACCTGATGATAATATCAAAAATCATGAATTCATGATTTTTGGTAAAAATCACATGCATAGCCATCAGCTGCTAGGGGCAGCCCCTTTGCCCAGGCGGGAGCAGTGCCCATGATTTCACAGATTTCCTGAACCGATGACTGGCCCTTTGGCACTTCACAAATCACCTCATCATGGACATGGGCTACAATTTTAAATCCCGCTTTATCAATATTTAAGAGGGCGTGTGCTAAAAGGTCTCTGGCCGTTGCCTGCACAATGTTCTCTACAATTTTTGGTCCGTAGGTTTCGATCCGCTCCCACTTTTTCGTGGTGCCAAT
>DAIDKD010000249.1 GCA_027451065.1 Bacillaceae bacterium
CGAACAAAGCAGAAAATCTTTCGACCTCTCACTACTCAAAAAATACATCATAAATCCAACTAACACTGGAAACCTTGATGAGTGTGTCAGACGGAATAAAAAAAGATTTGACATTTAATTTTTTATCTGCTACAGTACTTCTTGTTGCATATGTTAAGAAAGGATGTTTTCATATTATGAAAAAATTTTTTGTAACACTTTTGTCATTGTTACTGACATTTACCCTAATGGCGTGCGGTAATGACACATCCACTCCTGATTCTAACGACGATGCTAACGTATCTGAAAATGGAGCAGAAGAAACTCAAGAAGAAGCACAGCAAGAGGAAACAGAAACACCACAAGAAAATGACGATGTTGAACAAACTGAACCAACTGAAGATAATACAGATAACGGAACAACTTCTAACGATGCCTATATCTCAGCTAGTGAAGCTGAAGAAATCGCATTGTCCCATGTTTCAGGGACTGTTCTTCAAACTGAATTAGATACGGAAGATGGTATCACATACTTCGAAGTATATGTTCAAACAGATTCTGGTGTTTCAGAAGTGTATATCAATGCACAAACTGGAGAGCTTATTAGAATAGACGCTGACTAATTAGAAAATCCTAGCAAGTTCATATTTATAAATTGGACTTGCTGGGATTTTTTCATACTTTTTTCCAAAAAATCAATTAATCAATTATTATGAGGTGAATAAGAAATGCTACAATCATCAAAAAGTAAACAAGCACTAACTATTATCTGTTTCATACTAGGGATTTTTTTCTCAAGAAGCATTGACGTTGCCGCCAGTCAAACAATCATTTCTCAAGAGGAAGCTGAACAAATTGCTTTAGAAGCCGTTTCAGGTACGATTATCCGTACTGAACTAGACCATGACGGTGTGAACAATATGTTTTATGTATACATATTATCAGGTGTAAATCTTAAAGAAATATATATTAATGCACAAACTGGAGAAATTATGTCTATAGATAATACTTTTCTCCCACTAGTTATTGGTGGAATTGCTGTGGTAGGAGTAGGAATTGTCTGGTTCCTTCGTAAAAGAAAAAAATCGTGACGTAGACCAAATTTTATATATTGAATAAGGTGAGAGGCTGCATCTTTGTATTTCACTACGAACGATATTTATCTATAATAGAGGTGTTATACATTATTTTAGGAATGGGGTACGAAAAGATGATAAATATGAACAAGGTAGAAGCTAATGGACACACTATCGCAGTAGCCCATAGTGACTCCATTATATTAACAGATGGCCAAAGTGCACTAGACACTATTATGACTATCAGCAGTGAAACAGGTACCAATCGAATCGCATTGAACAAAGAAGCAATTTCTGAAGATTTTTTTAATCTTCGTACAAAGTTAGCAGGAGAGATTTTGCAAAAATTTATGAATTATAATATGAAATTTGCAATTATTGGGAATTTCTCATCTTATACAAGTAAATCACTGAATGATTTTATTTATGAATGTAATCATGGACATCATATCTTTTTCGTTTCTTCAGAGCAAGAAGCAATTGAGAAATTGTCTCAAGCAATTTAAGAAAAGCGCAAGCGCCTTGGTCAGCTTCCCTCGGAAAATGTTCTTCCCACCTACAGTCGCTTTTTGACTTTACGGTGGGAAGGTTATTTTACGACGGGAAGCTAGGCGCTGGAGCTAGACAAATTTATACTTTCTGTGAAAAAAATTAGGAGTGTCAGAAGTGGGATTTCTCCCTATTCTGACACTCCTAATCTGTTTGTTCCTATCGGGTTACTTTTAAAGTTACCTCTATATTCCCTCTCGTTGCTTTGGAATAAGGGCATACTTGATGAGCTGCTTCAATAAGCTCTTGTGCTACCGCCTCATCTACACCTTCTATTTCTGCCTCTAATTCAACGGCAAGCTTAAAGCCACCATCCGCTTCATCCTTAAAAATAGAAACGTTGGCTGTTACTGCTGTTGAGGTGACACCTTTTATCCGCTTTTGATTTATTACAAGACCTAATGCCGAACCAAAACAAGCAGAGTAACCAGCTGCAAAGAGTTGTTCTGGATTTGTTCCGTATCCACCCTCTCCACCAAGTCCTTCCGGTGTTTTTAAATCTAAATCTAGTACGTTATCAGAAGATAATACTCGTCCTGCTCTACCTGCTACTGCTGTTGCACTTGCTGTGTATAATGCTGTCATATGAAATCCCCTCTCCTACCATTCGTTTATTCCCTTGCTGAAATCATACATTGGTCTACCTCACCTAAGTAAGAAAACTCTATTATGCTTTCAACTTTTATTGTATATAATAATCTCCTTTTTTTCCAATAATTATAATAACTCAGGCAAAAAGGTTCCGTTGACATAGATGCAATGGTCTTGAATGAATCAATTAACGTCTATGCTTCTTTTAAAGTAAGAATCTTTTCAACAGTAAACAATACACCGTTCTCATCATTCGACGGGGCACCAAATGAAGCTTTTAATTTCACCTCATCAAATGCATTTCTAACTGCAAAGCTATAGGTGGCTTGTTCAAACAGTTCTAAATCATTGTAGCCATCTCCAAATGCCATCGTTTCATCAGCAGTTACATCCAAAATACTTTGTAGCTTTTTCACAGTTGTTCCTTTATGAACACTGTGGTTAGTAATATCAATCCATGCTGCTTCAGAAGCAACCATATACACACGATCTTCAAATTGGCGAATCTTTTTAACTGTCTCGAAGCATTCCTTTTCAACATCAAGAACTGTAATTTTCACAAAATCATCGGTGATTTCCGATAAATCATCTACCTCTAACATCTTTGCATAAGAACAGCGAACGATGTTTCTTTCACTGTCACCGCGCCCCTTTTTTATAATTGCACATTGCTCAGTACAAGCAATAATCGTCTGATTTTCCTTAATTGCTTCCAGTTCCTCTATCACTTCTAAACCAATTTGATTCGGAATCAGCGATTGGTAAATAAACTCCCCGTTATGTTTAATCCTTGTCGCACTGTCTCCTAAAATCCAAATCCCTTGTTTATCATCACCAAAAATCTCCTCTACACGCTCACACTGCTTCCCAGTACAAGCAGCAAAATGGACACCTTTTGACTCCATTAATGAACGAACCTTGTGAAAATACTCTCGGTCAAATTCCCCTTTACTATTTAAAAAAGTTCCATCCATATCCGTGATTACTAATTTTATCATCAATTTTACACCCTCTCATCCATCGTGTTTTGCCCACATACATTCAGAGATTTTCATATCAGAAAAAACTGCGTCAAATGAACTATTTCCCGGAGAACATGCCAGCAATCCAAAATTTATTTTCCCTTCACCTTTTAGTAAGTGAAAAACTCTCATTTGCTTGTAATTTACACCATCGAAAGAATGTTCAATGAGAAAGTCACTTTTGCGCCGGCTAAGCCTGTACCACATTGTATCTATTTTAGAATCTATATCAACAGTTGCCCAATCAGAATATCCATTATTTGTAACGACACTTCCCAGCCACATCGTATCTTTGTTATGAAATTCTATTCCAGCTTTTACCCAATTTTCACTATCTTGATATATTACGATACCACATTGATCAAAAAGATTTTTATATTCAAATTGTGTTTTAACTGTAAAAGAAAAAAATTCTTCCTCTGTTGTGTTGTATAAAACATGAGCATTATCGTTTCTGAACCCATAATATGTCCTTTGCCAAAAATCAGTTTTAGGCTCTGTTGAAATTGTGATCATGTCACTTTCAATTTGATACGTATTAGGCTCAAAAAACCATTTCGCCTCCTTCAAATTAAATTCCATTTGTTTCTTCCTCCCAAAGTTAATTTATACGAAATTCAGGCTCTAAGTATTTCAAAGAAACCGCAACGACTCCATTCAAATAATCCCTATGAAAATTATCTTCCACGACAATATTAGGCATGTTCATATACGGAAAAATAGTACGGAGCTCCCTTTGAATTTTCTGTACCAGCGCATTATCAAACACCTCTCCATACAGAACAAATGTATCAGGGTCATAAAGAGTTACAATTGTAACTATCGTCCTAAGAGCATGTTCAGCCAACTCAGACTTAGTAAAGGAAGCATTTCCCCAGTCAATACCTAATGGCGCCTGGCTCACTTCCCCAACTAACCCATTCCGTCCCTTTAAAACAGTTCCGCCTAATACAACTCCCACTCCCGGCGGATTTTGTGTTGGATAGTAAAGGCCGACTACACATGTATTATTCTCTAATTCTTTTTCTAAACAATGTCCAGCTATGGCTGCATTTACGTCATTCTCAATCTGAACTGGGATATTGTATTTTTTCTCTAGATGACTCCGTAGTTCTTTGTTTTGCATTTTGTGGAAATCAATTGTTAGTAAATCGTTCATTTCAAAACCAGGAATTCCAATGGTTAATAAAACAATATGAGAGAATTTCTCTAAACACGGCTCAATTTGTGCTTCTAAATCCTCTACGTCCATTTCTGTGTATACCGCTTCATTTTCAAAGATGATTTCTCCAACTAAGTTACAAACAGCCACGCGAGCAATTTCTTGACCATTTTTCTCAAAAAGGCATACCGTTAAGATTAGTTGATAATCAGTGTTATATTCATATAACGCGGCCTTTCTACCACCTGTTGCTGCTAATCGATTAGTTACAATCACTTCTCCAACTTCGGTTAACCCTTCAAGTAATGAATGAATTGTTACAACACTTAAGCCACTAGTATGAGCCAATTCTGCTTTTGTAAAAAT
>DAIDKD010000250.1 GCA_027451065.1 Bacillaceae bacterium
TAACTTAGCAGCAATTTGACTATCTGTGAAACCAATTCTTCTATAGCCTGTTAATTTCCAGACAAAAATCGTTGCTTCTCTTTCTGTTCGGGTATGTAAATACTGATAACAGTCGTGGTACATATTTTGTATTAGCTCTTCTTTAGAGCATAAACTAGTTAAGATAAATTTTTTCACCCACCTTGTAGTATCCATATCCTGAACAATCGGCTGAAACAATTTTTCTCCCCGCTGTAAATTGGATATGGTTTGAATTGTAAGAACCAACCGTTTCCACAGGTAAGTTGACATCTCGCTATATAACAAACCATTTACCTTTGGGAAATTGGTACGTTGCAATTGTGCTTTCCCATCCTCTGTGACCACTCCAATTTGATTCTGGATTGGGAAAATGTATTTTTTCTCTTCCAAGTGACGAAGATGATTATTATATTCTTCCCTTGTTAAGTGAGGGAAGAGTCGAAAGTATTCAGATACGTGATAAAGCTTTGCATCTTGCATTGTTTGAGATGATTTTTTCCCTCTCAATAGATGATATGTTGCATATACTGTGCGGTCCCTTCCAAACTTTTCCATGCATATAAGCATACAGTAGTGTAATGCATTCACTGTGATAATCATCTCCTTGTTTTGTATAAAAGTTTCTTAATATAATAAAAACATGTTATCAGGAAGTTTCTATTTTTCTCATAAATCATCGGACGGCGTCTACCTCTCTATTGTATCAAAAAAAGCTGTCATACCGCTACTTGAGAGTCATTTTCAATTAAAGTTTTTAGTTGAAAAATTTCTCATTCTTTAATAGAATGTAGTTAAGCCTTTAAAAATTTTTTTAATATATAAACTTCAAAAAACTTTAGGAGGAATGAATAATGGCTAAATATACAATTGTTGACAAAGATACCTGTATCGCTTGTGGCGCTTGTGGTGCAGCTGCACCAGATATTTATGATTATGACGATGAAGGGATTGCGTTTGTAATCCTTGACGAAAATCAAGGTACTGCTCCAGTTCCAGAAGACTTGGAAGATGATATGATGGATGGATGTGAAGGCTGTCCAACGGATTCAATCAAAGTTGCTGACGAACCATTTAACGGCGACCCTTTTAAATTTGAATAAACTAAGAAAAGCGCAAGCACCTCGAACAGCCTCAACCGGCAAATGTTCTTTCTACTCTAAAGGCGCTTTTTGCCTTTACGGTAGAAAGGTTATTTGACGCGTAGAGGCTAGGTGCTGGAGCTGGACAGACCTAAGAAAAGGACAGGGAAAAATCGCCCTGTCCTTTTTAACGTTTTACTGCTGCTTTAATATATTTTTTTCATGTATTCTTCGATCCATCCAAACTTTAATATTTTGATAGAAGAATACGAACACAACAGATACCATTAATCCCTTTATTAGATTGAAAGGAATGATAGCAGTTAGAACCACTGAGTTTGGTAGTGGGAAGTTCAATAAACTTGCATATGCTGGAAGAAAAATAACATAGTTAAGTAATGCCATTCCTGCTGTCATCACCCCAGTCCCTACAACTAATCCAAGAGACAACGTTTTTAATGATGGATGCTTACGATACATAAATATAATCGGTAAAATATACAAAGTTCCCGCTAAGAAATTAGCTGATTCACCAAGTCCTAATGTACTTGTGCCACTGATAAATAAATGAAGTAGGTTTCTGAATAAAACGATGACAACTCCTGCAGCTGGTCCAAAAATAATCCCACCTAATAATGCTGGAATATCACCAAAATCTACTTGTAAAAATGGCGCAGCTGGTAATAGGGGAAACTGAAACAACATCAGCACATAAGCAATTGCACTTAACATCGCAATAGTTACCATTTTCTTTACTTTGTTACTTTCTCTCATCATTCTTTCTCTCCTTTTTCCGATCTTCTTACAGAAAAATGGAAAGGCTGGTGGTTCATGCTTCTTCACTAAGAAAAGCGCAAGCGCTAGACAAGAAAAAGCCCCTATTAATAAATAGGGGCTTTGGAACTTAGGCACATGTGAAGAAGCGCTCAAATTATTACTAATTGAACACACTTGACCTTCATCTTCTCCTATCCAGACTATACTGTCGGCTTTGGAATCACACCAAATCCTGCCATATTGGCTCGCGGGCTTAGAGAACTGCGTCTCATCACCGCCGGTGAGGAATTACACCTCGCCCCGAAGATAGATCGATATTTTTTATTATAGCTACATTATAGTAGTCTTTTGTAACTTTGTAAACAATTTTTTCTTCAAAGTTTCCGATAAGGTAAAAATACTGTAAAAGTCGTTCCTTCTCCAAACTCACTGCTGACTTTCATTTCTCCGCCATGAGTTTGAACAATATTCCTAGCAATAGCCAATCCAAGCCCTGTACCTGAAATTCCGCGTGTTCTGGCTTTATCTGCTTTGTAGAAGCGTTCAAACACAAAGGGTAAGTCTTCTTTCGGAATACCTGAACCTGTATCTGTCACTTGTAATTGCAATCCTTTTTCAAGCTTTTCTATTCCTAATTCTACTTTACCGCCTGCCTCGGTGTGGCGCATTGCATTATCAATTAAATTTGTCAAGACTTGTTCCATTCTATCTAAATCAAAAACATAACTATAAATGATATTGTAAAAATGTGCTTCTAGGGTGATGTTTTTTTCTTTAGATACCCCTTGAAACTTGCGGATTATTTTTTCAACAAACTCATGAATACGTACTTCTTCTAAGTTTAATTGAACTTTTCCACTTTCCATACGAGCCAGGTCTAATAATTCATTTACAAGTCTGCCTAACCTTAATGATTCATCATAAATAATCTGAACCAATTCCTTTTTCTCTTCGTCTGTAGAAGCAATGTCATCTAAAATGGCTTCACTATATCCTTGAAGCATCACCATTGGTGTTCGCAGTTCATGGGAGACATTGGCAATAAAATCTTTTCTCATTTTATCTAGAAGGCGTTCTTCTGTCATATCACGTAATACAGCGACCGCCCCTCGTATTTTTGTTTGATTATATAGAGGTGTCATGACAATGACCCAGTTAGCCTTACCTAAATCCACTTCCATTATTTGCTTTGTTTCTTGTACAACTACTTTGCGAAATAGCTCTAATAGCCCTTCTGGTAGTTGGCTATCTTCGTAAGTATCCTGTTCTTCTTCGGCATACCAAAGTGATAATAATCTATCAGCAGGTGGATTGGTCATTACGATATCCCCATTTTGATTCAACGTAATGACGCCATCAGCCATACTGCTTAAAATACTGTACAGCTGTTCTTTTTCTTCCTTCAGCGCTGTCATATGAACCTGTAATTGTTTTCCCATTTGATTAAATGCTCTTGCCAATTCACCAATTTCATCCTTCGATACAATCGATACTTTCTCATTAAAGTTTCCTTGTCCCAATTGGAAGGACATCTCTTTCATCCTTCTAAGTGGTGCCGTAATTCTCGTGGACAGAAAAAAAGCAAATATCGTAGTTAAAAAAACAGCAAACATTGCAGCTATGAAAATAAAATTGACCATTTTTCCCGAAGTAACTTGCGCTTGATACAAAGAACGGGAAACCACTACAATGCCACCAGCTTGTAAAGGAACAGCAATCATAACATATTCATAATCATTTGCCTCACTCAGCAATTGGCTATTACTGTCCACTACTTTCATTACCATTTCCTGATTGGTCATTGCTTTTGAAAAATCTTGGTCTGCTAATAATTTTTGAAAAGAAATTTGCTCATCTATGCTATCAGAAGAATACCAAGTTTCTCCTGTTTCATTCATAATAGCAACAGCTGTATCAGAAGAAGTATTTCGTGCAATATAATATGGTATCTCACTATTAGGATCCTCATCCAATAGTTCTGCAATATGTAAAGCTTGCTTCTCCACATCACGCTCAGCAAGTTTTTTATAGTATGTTTCAAAATATCCTGTTAAAAGGATAATTAAAAATGCTAGGATAAAGCACACCAAAAGCAAAATGCTGATCCATAATTTCCCTACTACACTTTTCCAAAACATCACTCTGATACTACCTCAAATTTATAACCAACTCCCCATACTGTTGCAATCATTTTAGCGGCTTCCGCTGATTTTTTGTTTAGCTTTTCACGTAATCTCTTTACGTGAGTATCAACAGTGCGTAAGTCACCAAAAAATTCATACTGCCAAACTTCTTTCAATAATTGTTCACGATCAAAAACTTTATCAGGCGCTTTTGATAAATACAATAGTAATTCATATTCCTTCGGTGTTAAATTTACCTCTTCCCCATCAACAGTTACACGATGCGCATCATTATCTATTGTCAAATGTGGGAATACCAAAATATCTTTTGCAGCTGCATCTCCATGGACAAACATCGATGTTGAGGATCGGCGCAGTAAAGCTTTCACTCGCAAGATAACTTCCCTTGGACTAAAAGGCTTCACAATGTAATCGTCTGTTCCTACTTCAAACCCTTGTACTCTATTCGCTTCTTCACCTTTGGCTGTAAGCATAATGATTGGGGTTGATTTTTTCTCACGAAGCTCCTTACAAACTTCTATTCCATCCATTTTAGGCATCATTAAGTCTAGCAACACCAAATCATAATCATTTTGCAGAGCCTTTTGGAGGGCAACTTCACCATCTTCCCCTTCATCTACAAGATAGTTTTCTCTTTCTAAATACATCCTTAAGAGGCGACGAATACGTTCTTCATCGTCCACAACTAAAATTCTTACTTCCTTTTGCATCAAAT
>DAIDKD010000251.1 GCA_027451065.1 Bacillaceae bacterium
ACTAATGTAATTCCATAACGATTGTAGAAAGTTACTTTACGATGATTCACTTCTTCACTTTTTGCAAAAACTTTATCCCATTCTTGTGTAATTGTTAAGCCTTTTGTCATCTTCTATCCACTCCCTGTGCTTATTTGACATTCAATCATTTTTGAATGTACTATGATGATAGCACTTAAACTTAACTTTAAGTCAAGTTTAATTCAAGGATGTACTGTATTTATACTATTTTTGAAGGTGAATTTGTAGATTAGGACCAGATAGAACCAAAACACTTTGCAAAAATGTAAAAAACGATGGGAACGGATATGATTATACTTTCAGAGACAAGTCGGGGAAATTAAATGTATCTCGTAATAATATTACTAAACTGATTGTTGAAGTCAACGTAGAGGAAGCCTTTGTGAAAAAATGTCTACCGTATACAATAAATAATTTGAAGAGATATGATATAGTTACTGTAGAAGGATAATAAGGTTGAAGATAACTATAACAAATTGGAGAAACAAAGCAATGAAACTAAGTACAGCTATTTTAGCAGGTGGGAAGAGCCGACGGATGAATGGGGAAAATAAGTCTTTTCTCACATATCAGCAGCAAACTTTTATTGAAAGTATACTAAGTCAATTATCGACTTTTGATGAAACCCTTATTTCAGTTCAATCCCGAAGAGAGTACGAGGAGCTTTCATATCCTTTAGTGGAAGATGATATCCAGGACATTGGACCATTAGGTGGATTGTATTCTTGTTTGAAGCATTGCAGGAATGAATACTTATTTGTTTGTGCAACAGACATGCCTCTTTTGAAAAAAGAGCTGATTGAGTATATGTTGGAATTTACCCATCCTGAATATGATTGTTTTGTCATTCAATCAGCGGATAAAATTCATCCCCTTTGTGGTATTTATAAAAAATCCGTCATTTCGACAATTGGGAAAATGATTGAAGCAAAAGATTACCGTCTTATGAACTTGCTGGAGCAAGTAAACACCAAGTATATTCCACTAACATACAGCTGCTTTGATGAGTCTATTGTTGCGAATATTAATACAAAGGTCGAGTTAGCAGCACTAAGGAAGCCGGCTGTTTTTTGCGTCAGTGGTGTGAAAAATAGTGGGAAAACGACACTGATTACGAAATTGATAAAAGTGCTAAAAGAAGAAGGTTATCGAATTGGCGTGATAAAGCATGATGGCCATGAGTTTGAAATAGATGTGCCAGGGACGGATACATATAAACATCGCCAAGCGGGAAGTGACACCACCATTATCTATTCAGAAACAAAATTTGCCGTGATGAAAAATTGGCAAAAGGTTCAGATTGAAGAATTACTTGAATATGTAAAAGATATTGATGTAGTCATTATTGAAGGAATGAAGTATTCAACGTATCCAAAAATTGAAGTTGTTCGCAAAGAGCAGTCACAAGCACCAGTGTGTGACGAACGTTATTTACTAGCAATCGCCACAAATTGCCACATCCAGCATGACCGTATCAATGTTGTCGATCTGAATGATATTCCATCTATTGTTGCAATCATCAAAAATGAGGTCATTGGACAAAAATCATCATGAAAATCAATGGAATTCCAGTGATAAGAAAACAATAAAATAACCAGTTGGTCATATTTTCTAATAGATTATCTACAGAAAATTCTTGTACAGCTTTCTCTGAAACAGTAACAGCTTGTATCATTTTTTCTTGCTTCATTTCCATCCCTCTTTCATCGTGTAATCTCTTATATGGAGATGATTATGAGAGGGTGGGAAGGAATATGACTGAATAATGAAGTTTTTTGACTAAGCAACTTCCACTTTCCTATGTCTAGTTCCAGCAGCTAGCTTGCTGTGGAAAAGATAAATTCTCAACAAGGTAATCGCTTCGCTCTGTGCCTATGGTACACCACCTTTTTGAGAATTTCCTATTTCCTTCGCAAGCTGACCAAGCCGCTTTCACTTTCCTTATTCTAAAGTAATTGTCTTGTGCATATAGAATAGTAAAGAGGGAGTGATGGCTGTGAAAGAAATTGAGGTAGTGATTGACACAGAGGAGATTGCGGAATTCTTTTGCAAGCAATTAGTCCAAAGAGGATACGTTCCAATGGCGAAGGAGCTAGAAGATTTAGCGGATATTACCTTCGACTATTTAATCGAGAAATGTATGATTGATGAGGTTTTTGATGAAGAATAGTGGAGTGTCTAACAGGTTGTCTAAAAAGGGAGATTTTTCCCCTTTTTAGACAACCTGTTAGACAAGCATTTTCATTTGGGTTGGCTAGAAGGATTAAGCATGAAAATGTAGAAGTAAAATACACAACAGATATGATACGAATGGCAAGAGTCGCCGAAGCGGGACAAGGAGGCAAATGAAATGTCCAACCTCAAAAGAATACTGACTAGAATCGGAATTGGGAATGTGCAGGTAGATACATTTTTAGCAAAGGATCGGCTGGTTATTGGAGAGGAAGTGAGGGGAACAGTCAAAATAACAGGGGGCTCGTTACCTCAAATTATCAATGGGATTCATTTAACCATTGCGACGGAATTCATGAGAGAAGTGAAGGAGAGAATCATTTATACTCGATATGATTTACACCGTGAAAGATTAACAGAAAAAATCACAGTCACAGCATATGAGATAAAAGAAATTCCGTTTACTTTTCCTGTTCCGATCGATACACCTTTAACATTAGGTCATAAATTAGTGTGGTTACATACAGATGTAGATGTGAAAAATGCTGTAAACCCGGCAGATAATACCTATATTGATATACTTCCGAATACGCTAATGAATCAAGTACTGACAGGGCTAAAAAATATTGGTTTCCACTTGCATGAAATGAAGCTAGAGGAGACGTCATATCAGTTTAGAAAAAGGCTTCCCTTTGCTCAAGAATTTGAGTTTATTCCTGTTTCTGGTTCGTTTTTAAAAAAATTAAATGAATTGGAAGTGATGTTTATCCCTACTTCCCCTGATAGACTTGAAGTTGTGATGGAAATAGACCGTAAGATGCGAGGAATTTCAGGGTTACTGTCTAAAGCGTTAGATACGAATGAAACAGCAGTCCATTTTGCAATGACAGAGCAGGACAAAGGTACAGCAGAGGAAAAAATAAAAGAAGTTCTCTCGAGGTGGCTATGAAAAGATTATTTAGTTTATGGATTTTTATTGCATTGACCTGTGTTTTTTTCGTGCTAGGTAGGCTATATAAAATTCAAGCTGTTACAAATATGGATACAAATATCCTCTTGGCAATAAGTGAAATACGAACGGAATTTCTTACATCTATTATGTTGTTTCTTTCTTACATTGGCTCATGGCGCGTTCATATTTGGATTGTCGGTGCTCTAGTCTTTTACTTTATCGTGAAGAAACGTTATTCCATCGTTGTATTATTGATTTTTAATTTATATGGTTCGAGGTTGCTTAATCAATTTCTCAAAAATATCTACATGAGAGAGCGTCCGTCCATACGAATGATGGACGTTGCAGAATACAGCTTTCCAAGTGGGCATGCTATGAATAATATGGCTTTATTCGGATTTATATTGTTTCTTATTCTGTCGTCAAAAGTCACAACAGGGATAAAGAGGAGCGCTACTGTTTTTCTCGTACTGCTGATAGCTGCTATTTCTTTCAGCAGAATGTATCTAGCAGTTCATTATCCAACTGATATTTTAGCTGGGTGGTGTGGAGGTGGGATGGTTTTAGTAGCGTGTGCCTACTTGTATAAGAAATATCATATGAAAATATAAGCGGATCAATTTTAGGGGTGCAGAGAAATGAACGGCTTTTACCATTTCTCTGCACCCCTAAAAACATTCATTTTATAAATTGGCAGCAATCGTTTCTAAAAAGTTAGAAAGTACCTTCGCTGTCAAGCCCCAAATAACTCTATCTTCATATTGATAGAAAGGTTCTTCTAATTTTCTTGAACGCCACCTGTAATTTTTTCCACCGGGAATTAAATCATAGGGAAAATCCGCCGCTGGCTCAGGTTTTAACTTTACAGTGTGAATAGTAGCAGGTGTTTCGAGAAAAAAAGAAAGTGGGACTGTAAAAATTTCTGCCACTTCATTGGCATTAATATGAATCTGTTCTGGAAACAGTAATTTTCCTACAAAAGGGTAAATGGAAATATCTGATATGATGTAATCAAGAGGAGATACACCACTGATTTGATTGGCATCTATTCCAAGCTCTTCTGCAGTTTCTCGGATTGCCGCAGCAGCTTTCGTTTTATCTGTTTCTTCAATTCTTCCGCCGGGAAAGCATATTTCATTAGGTTGCCTTCTTAGTTGATGAGAGCGTACTTCAAATAGTACATGCAGGCCATTATCTTTCTCAATGAGAGGAAGCAAAATAGCATACTGAGCATGCTTATGATTTCTTAAAATTGTCGGTTTTCGTTGTTGGAAAATATCAGTTATTTGTTCAAAATTCATTCTTATCACATTTCCTTTTTGATAATATATTGATTTCATTATATCATATGTCATCAATTTTACTGACTTATGGTATAATTTGTGCACGATAATTGTTTGAAAGGAAAAGAAGATGAAATATAAAAACATAATGAAAGCACAATTTCTTGAACGTCCGAATCGCTTTATCGCACATTGTCAATTAGCTGATAAAACTGTTATCGCTCATGTGAAAAACACAGGACGTTGCAGGGAGTTATTAGTATCGGGAGCAACTGTATATTTAGAG
>DAIDKD010000252.1 GCA_027451065.1 Bacillaceae bacterium
ATAGGATAGGCTTTTGTGATAATATCAATCTTGTTATGGACTATGTGGCACCTATGCTGCAACCGCACATATTAGGTAATAAGTCAATTTGACACCTATACATGGCGAGTCTGAGTAAACAAGAGGAGGTGCATTTAAATGTACGCAATTATTGAAACTGGTGGTAAACAAATCAAAGTTGAAGAAGGTCAAGCAGTTTACATTGAAAAGCTTGATGTTGAAGCAGGCGATACAGTAACTTTTGACAAAGTTCTTTTCGTTGGTGGGGAAACTGTTAAAGTTGGTAGCCCAATCGTTGAAGGAGCAACTGTTACTGCGAAAGTTGAAAAACAAGGTCGCGCGAAAAAGATTATTGTTTTCAAATACAAGCCTAAAAAAGGTAGCACACGCCGTAAGCAAGGTCACCGTCAACCTTATACTAAAGTTGTTATCGAAAAAATCAACGCTTAATTTTCAATGATTAAAGCAACGATTTACCGAACAACTGATGGTGAAGTTGTCTCTTTTAGCGTGAATGGACATGCAAATTTTGGTGACTATGGAACAGATATTGTCTGTGCTGGAGTTTCAGCAGTAACCGTAGGAACAATAAATGCAATTGAGCAATTATGCGGCATATCTGCGCAGAACAACTGTAAAAGTGAAAGTGGCCACCTAACCTATGTACTGCCGAAAGGTCTTGAACCTGAAGCTTTGGAAAAAGCACAGCTATTACTAGAGGGTATGGTTGTTTCATTACAGAGTATCGTGCAAAGTTATGGAAAATTCGTTAAAATAAATGAAAAAACCCAGGGGGTGTAACACATGTTAAGATTAGATCTTCAACTTTTTGCTTCTAAAAAGGGAGTAGGTTCTACAAAGAACGGTCGTGACTCTATCTCAAAACGTCTTGGTGCTAAGCGTGCTGATGGTCAATTCGTTACTGGCGGATCAATTCTTTACCGTCAACGCGGTACAAAAATTTATCCAGGTGTAAACGTTGGTCGTGGTGGAGACGATACTTTATTTGCGAAAGTAGATGGCGTTGTTAAATTCGAGCGCCTAGGACGCAATCGTAAGCAAGTAAGCGTGTATCCAAAAGAAGCATAAGAACAAATAAAAAACTCTAGCCGTACAGGTTAGAGTTTTTTTCATAGCGGAGTGTGGTGGCTGAAGGAAGACATCTCAACCATCACACTCCGCTATGAATGGACACATTGGTAAGAGCAGAAAAGTAATACTATACCTTTCAGTTAAGAAATATTCGCTAAGGTAAAGGGTGTGAAACTGATGGAAAAGGAATGGAATACGATAAATTTGTTGCGACATTCCCGTCATGATTGGTTGAATAGAATTCAATTGATTAAAGGTTATCTTGCTTTAGGGGATTCGGAGAAAGTGAATCAATTAATTGATTCATTTGTTCAAGAATCAAATAAGGAGACAGCAATCTCAAATCTAGAGATGGATACTTTTGTGTCTTATATTCTTACATTTAATTGGGAAAATCATCCGATTATGTTAGACTATGAAGTGGAAGGTACAGTGAGAAAACTTTCCAAGTATGATATGGAAATGTATGATTTTACGCAAGCTTTCTTTACAGAATTAGCACAGCATGTAGAGATGTTTTCAGAGAATCAAATGGAGATTACTATTGAAATAAATGAAGATGATATTTGTTTTTATTTTGATTTTCGTGGAAAACTAAAAGGACATGAGAACATGAAGCAATGGATAAAAGATTATTCTAAATGGCAACATGTATCAGTTTCGCACCTGCATGTAACCGAAGAAGAAATGACAGTAACAATATCTTAAGAAAAGCAAAAGCGGCTTGCTTAGACATGAGGTTCTAGCCGTTGAAGCTGGACAAGAAAAGTGGTGAAAAAATGTTTGTTGATGAGGTCAAAATATATGTAAAAGGCGGCGACGGAGGAAACGGAATGGTAGCATTCCGTCGCGAAAAATATGTACCGAATGGTGGTCCTGCCGGTGGTGATGGTGGGAATGGAGCAGATGTTGTTTTTGAAGTGGATGAAGGCTTGAGAACATTAATGGATTTCCGTTATAAACGACATTTTAAAGCCAATCGTGGTGAGCATGGAATGTCAAAAAGTCAGCATGGAAAAAATGCCGAGGATATGATTGTCAAAGTTCCACCAGGGACTGTAGTGATTGACGATGATACTGACGAAGTAATTGCTGATTTGGTTCATCATGGGCAACGGGCAGTAATAGCACGCGGTGGTCGCGGTGGTCGTGGAAACAAGCGATTTGTTTCACCGGCAAATACAGCACCAGAAATTGCCGAAAACGGTGAGCCCGGTATTGAGCGATATGTACGCTTAGAGTTAAAGGTACTTGCAGATGTTGGGTTGGTTGGTTTTCCAAGTGTAGGGAAGTCCACATTATTATCATCTGTTTCTTCAGCAAAACCGAAAATTGCTGAGTATCATTTTACAACAATTGTTCCTAATCTAGGAGTTATTGAAACAGATGATGGACGAAGCTTTGTCATGGCCGACCTGCCAGGGTTAATTGAAGGAGCTCACGCTGGTGTGGGGCTTGGTCATCAATTTCTACGCCATATTGAGCGTACTAGGGTCATTGTCCATGTAATTGATATGTCTGGACTAGAAGGACGAAACCCTTATGAGGATTATGTGACGATTAACGAAGAATTAGAAGAATATAATCTTCGCTTTACAGAACGTCCGCAACTAGTTGTCGCTAATAAAATGGACATGCCTGATTCAGAAGAAAACTTACGTGAATTCAAAGAAAAAATAGGCGATGATATAAAAGTCTTTCCTATTTCAGCAATTACACGTCAAGGGTTGCGTGAATTGTTATATGCGATTGCTGATTTATTGGAAGAAACTCCTGAGTTCTTATTACATGAAGAAGAAGAAGATTCTGATACTCGTGTGATGTACAAATTTGAAAAAGATGGAATGAGCTTTGACATTAGCAGAGGACCAGATGGTGTATTTGTCGTAGAAGGTGCTGATTTAGAACGCTTGTTTAAAATGACTGATTTCAGTCGTGAAGACTCTGTCCGCCGCTTCTCTCGCCAATTGCGAGGAATGGGTGTAGATGAAGCTTTACGTCAACGTGGAGCAAAAGATGGCGACGTTGTTCGCATTATGGAGTTTGAGTTTGACTTTATTGATTAAAAATATCCCCTCAGCTTACGCTGAGGGGATATTTTTAATCAATGAGAATGATTTTTTTATCGTCTTCTTTTTAGAACTTCAATAATACCGTTTGTTAAAATTGCTGCAATAGGGAAGATCAACCATGCCGGATGCCAAGCATTCTTCAGAAAGCCGAAAGCGAGAAAGATCATGGAAGCTAAAGGCATTGTTATGCCATATACCCATTCAAAGCTTTTTTCATCTTGCATTTCTTTGATTGTTTCCTCGTCACGCAGTAAAACATTATACATGGAGTTTCGGATACTGTACGTGATGAACAAGTAAACAGCAATTGCTATTAATCCGAAAAAAGGGATGAAACTAAGCGCATCACCTACATTGAAGGTGTCATTAAAAATATAGAAAAGTGCAACGCTTAAAATACATAAAGCAACTCCTACAGTAATAGCAAACTGAAATTTTGGCTTGAATTTGTTATACTTTTTTTGAATCTCTGCTTTATCATTTCCAAAAAGATAATATCTAGCTTCATCAACATGTTTATATTCAGTGCTTCTTAGACCAAATAATATAAAGATTGCAACGGATATGGCTACGACTGTGAGTAAAATGATAATTCCCAACCCTTCTGGTAACAGAAAAACTGCAAGTACGGATAAAATAATCATGGAAACGCCTAAAGCTATCATATGAGCAAACTTCTCTTTAAATAATATATATTCATTTAGCTTTTCTGTCGGTAAGTATTCCACGTCCTCATCAGCAGGAAGAATACCATATGCTTCTTTTAGTTCATCAATGTTGCCAAACTGTGCAATAACAATGCCGATGGCCTCTTGCTCTGTTTTACCATCTGTTATTAAATCCTCGTATTTATCTTCCATCGATTCTAGAATGTTAGCTTTTAAATCAAGGTTAGCTTTCGTTTTAGGAAAATCTTGAAATATAACCTCTACATAATCTCTAAGTGTATTCACTTAAATCCCCTCCTCAATAAAAATACTGATAACATCTTTTGTTAATCTCCACTCTTGGCATTTTTCTCGATAATACTCCACTCCTTTAAGAGTTATTGTATAATACGTTCGACGCCTTCCGTTTGTTTCCTCACCGTGATAAGAAGTGATATATTCTTTTTTCTGAAGGCGGGCAAATGCGGAATAAAGAGTTGTTTCTTTTATTAAATAGTTTCCATCGGTAAGCTCTTCAATTTTCTTACTAATTTCATAGCCGTAAGAATCTCCTTGTTTTAATAGATAGAGGATAATCGTATCGTTGTAACCTCGAATCACGTCACTACTAATCAAAAGTACCACCACCTTTTACTTCATCTATCGTAGTAATTTGATTATACTACAATTACTACGACAGGTAAAGTAATTAACCGTACATTTTTCGTTTTTCTTGGAAAAATTCTCTCCTTAGTTATACAATAGTAAGAAGAGTTCGAATTTATAAAAAAAGGATGATAGTATGAATCAGAAATATGGGATTATTGATGTTGGCTCTAACTCGCTTCGTCTTGTTATTTATGAAAAGCAAGGAGAGAACGGCTATAAAGAAGT
>DAIDKD010000253.1 GCA_027451065.1 Bacillaceae bacterium
TGTTGTTAGCTGCATAAGATGTGTTTCCTCCACTAAAAAACCCCAGTACAAGCAATAAAACCGCTAAAACACTTAATAATTTTACTTTTCTTTCTGTCTTCACATTCTCCACCGCCTTCATTGATTTATTATGTTTTGAAGCGTGTGTAATGTTTCCTCAAATGAAAAGTATTAACAAGAGAAGTATCTACCTAACATGACTATTTCTTGATTGATTACTCAGTATATATAGATTCGAGCATAGCTGGTTCATAAAGAGTTAGTTTATCATCCTCATTAAATTCAAATACAAACAGGGTATGGCTCTGTGTATCATCAACCTTTTCCCTTACAAGACCTTTCTTGAAATCAGCCTCTGTTTCAACAATTTCAATTGTCATCAACTTTCCATCTCGAGTTGCCGTTTTATTCGTAAAATCAACAGTTGTATATCCATCTTCACTCAAAACCTTTAATGTTGCATGTAGTACCCTATCCGTTCTCTCCTCACTTACATCAGATGGGCTTTCATCTGTTGTCCCATCATCAGCTGTACCATTATTGGTTGCTTTGTCATCATTCGTCGTTGCTGGTCCCTCTGTTTTTACCTCGTCTGTTGAAGGGTTACTATCAGATTGACTGCTACATGCCGCTATTGACAACAGAACCGTAAGCAAAGATACTCCTAGTATTTTTATTGATTTTTCCACCTTTACCCCCTCCTAATGTAATCTTTGTTGAATTATTCACAAAATCCTTCAGATAGTTAAGTCATCACTCTTTGTTAACTCTATCTTACCGAATTATATACGGAAACACAAAAATTCCTATGCCAAGATTTTTATAAAAGTTTCTTCTATACAAAAATGACTGATCCGGCAAAAGCTCCCCTTCTACTAAATAGATTTTTCTATCTAGCTGAAAGAGAGCCTTTTATTTCCTTATTATTATTTAGCTGGTTGCTTCACAATTATCTCTTTTTGTACAACTTTTGTCGGATTCACTAAAGTATCAAATGCTGGACAATATGTTTCTATATGCTTAATGAAAGATTCTAGTTTTTCTTGTGGTTCATCAGATTCGATATAGATTGTATAGCGAATTTCTTCCAGTCCAACTTGTGCACCTGGTTTGCCTTGGTATCCATCTGTATCTAAATCGCCTTCAAGCTCAACTTGTAAATGTTGATACTTTACTCCCATTTTCTCTGCATAAGACTGTGCCATAATTGTTTGGCATGCACCGAGGGATGACAGTAAAAGTTCTAGTGGGTTCATCCCTAAATCTGTTCCACCTAATCTTATCGGTTCATCAATTGTTACTTTGTGGTTTCTTGCTTCTACTTCTACTCGTACTTTCTCCACTAAAGTTGCCTTAGATTTCAATGTTATTTTTGCCATTGCAGTATCCCCTTCATTGTTAATAAGATAATTATAATACAATTCCGATTTGTTTGCTATATTTTAGTTCTGTTTTTCAATGATCCTTGAAAACTCTGAAGTAAATATATGTGAATTCTTTGAACATAACACTATTTGTAACTTATAATGTTTTTACAAATAAGGAGTGTTGAAAATGGAATTAATTTACATCGTAATAGCTATATTTTTAGCAATCATCTTGGCAGATATTTTACACGGAATCCTTCCTAAGATTCCAATTATATTTTTTCAAATTATGATAGGTATTTTCATCTCTTATCTTCCTATTTTTCATCATTTTACTTTTGAACCAGAGATATTTATGGTGTTAATTATTAAACCGCTGCTTTTTAATGAAGCTCAACGTATTTCTAGAAAGGAACTGAAGGTATTTTTCCTATCTTAGAAGGTGAATCCCTTTTTAATGACTCTATTGCAATCATTATGTTTCAATTTGCCTTGGATGCTGTTATCACAGGATCTTTTTCTTTCTACGAATCTTTCTATGAATTTATGTTTGTTGGTAATAAGCTTGACCATTTACCTGATTATGACAGGTATTCGCTATCTTTGGGTTGCTGTATCTCAAAAACATTTATCGAAAAAATCACGACTTATTTTTTCAATAAGTGGTATCCATGGAACAATTACATTGGCGATTGCCTTATCTATTCCTGTTGCTTTTGAAAATGGCGAATTGTTCTCCATGAGAGATGAGTTAATTTTTATTGCTACTGCGGCCATTTTCATCAGTTTAGTTGTTCCTATGTTTTCTTTTCCATTGCTGCTTGAAAAAGAACGAAAGGAAAATTTGTACGGCTATGATATTTCAGAAGCTCGTATTCAAATGCTGACGCGCGTTACTCAAGAAGTAGCAAGCAATGTCCCGGTAGATGAAACTAACCAGTTACGAACTGTATTAAAAGTTTTGAAAAAGAATTAATCACACCGAAAGTTGCCACTGAATTAAGAGAGCAAATATCCTATGATGAAATGATTTATATTAATCAGTATTGATTATTCCTTCTGTCAGAGTAACCAGAAAAATTCATATAAAGTTCACATTCATCTGATACACTTTTTATCAATGAGTGTGGACTTCTCGCCCGATGAATATAGAAGTCCATGGTACTGAAAAGGAGAATGAATTTTTATGCAACAATATGTAAAACGGAACTTTTCTTTTTTGTTCCTCATAATTTTGTGTTTTTCTGCATTAATTGGCTATCTTTTGCCACTAGTGAACATTGAGGTGAATCTCTTAGGCTTTTTCTCAGAGTCAATCAATTTCAACATCTTTACTTTTTTATCAATTTTTAATGCCTCTGACTCTATGTTTAGCGGGGGTCCCTTATCTGAAGCTAATATGTTGGAATTAGTAGATGGAAACGGAGCACTCTCAAATATAGGAAGTGGTTTAGCCATTTCAGCTGGTTTGTATTTAGCAGTATTCATTTTACTAATCATTGTGTTGGTTTGTCTGTTCACAAAAAAATTCAAAAAAACAACGACCGTTATGCTTGCTATTTCTTTTATCTTCTATATTTATATTGGATATACGGTCTCCAGTTTGCCTGCTGAATTAAGCAATTCCCTGAATAACAGCAATCCTTTTCTGTCACTTTTAAATGTTTCGGACATGTTAAACATTACCTTGAGAAGTGGTTATTGGATAACGATTGGTGCAATAGGTGCCATGTTGTTAATGAAAGCTACCGGCTATGTTATCGCAAGAAAATCATCGGCCGACTGATTGGTATGTATCGACTGTTATTAACTTCACCCCATGTGTAAGCAATAGCAGCCGATACGCTCTATTTATGATTTAGCGTGATTTTAGTCGTAGGATAAATCACATGTTCATTAGAGAAAACTACCTTTTCTTACTTTTATAATGATAAATGATGGTCTTCTTTTTTCACTGATCACTTTTGGCTTTAGCTCTAAACCAATTGGAATTGATTGTGGTTCAATAACCTTCTCCAAAACAAACCCATTGTTAATGAGTGTATTCATTAATGTTGAAATAGTTCTATGGTACTTAATAACTCCATCAATTATCCAATGTTGTTCCCTCTTACCTTCTTCTTGATAATTATCAACTGCCCAATATAATTTATTTTCATCTTTATCTGTAATCCAATTATCCATCTCTTTTCGGGAAGTTACAATGGGATGTTCCGTTGAAAAAATAAATTCCCCATTCTCATTTAATAAGCCATAAACTTTTTTGATTAATGCTGAATAATTCTCTATATAATGAATAGCTAAAGAGCTTATAATTTTATCAAATTTATGGTTTTGTAATTCAAAATCTTCTATGGGAGTACAAATATAATCTATTTTCTCATGTTTATTTTCCTTGTTAGCACGCTCAATCATATTTTTTGATATGTCCACACCTACAACTTTCGAAGCTCCTTGTTCGATACAATACTTTGCAAATTGACCAGTTCCACATCCCAAATCTAATACTGATTTCCCATTAAGACTTGAAATCAATGATTTTATTGCAGGCTGTTCAACAAAATCATTATAGGTTATTCCGCTATCACGCAAAGAAATGTATCTAGGGAAGAAATCATTATTATCATAAATATTTTGTTTCACTCCAACCCCTCCGCTCCAAATATTATTAATTCTCCAAGTCAAAAAAACCCTTTTCCTATCCTGCATACCCAAACCAAGATAGCTATCATTTACCATAGCACGGATATAGTAATAATGAAATGAAAAGCTACTGCTCAACGCTTCACTACCTACTTTTGAAATATTTTTCATTATTCATATTGACTTTCTACGAATTATTTGTTACATTTTAATCAATCCTGGGGTGCTGCTTTGGCGGCTGAGAGAGGCTACTCGCCTTAACCCACGAACCTGATCTGGATAATGCCAGCGTTAGGAAGTGATTGTGTTGAGTGCGTACGTACGCCTTTTCCCAGGGAAATTTACGGGAAAGGTGTTTTTTTATGGAGAAAAATAAGAGTTACCCTTGGAAAGGTTGCGGAACAGATAAGGAGATTACCGGATGCCGATTTTCGCTGGCAGTGATGAGTGATAACTATGTGGACATGATTTTAGGAGCACTCAAGCACGTTGATACATCCAAGGTTTGGAGTCATACGGATGCCCTTTCCACCATTTATCGTGGAAAACGCGTTCATGTTGTAGATACAGTGCGTT
>DAIDKD010000254.1 GCA_027451065.1 Bacillaceae bacterium
ATTACTTACGGATTATGTGTTCACATGGCTTTGCAAGCAGCAGAAAATTTGGTGAAAGAAGGCATATCTGCTCACATTTTAGACTTGCGGACAGTGTATCCTTTAGATAAAGAAGGAATTATTGAAGCAGCTTCGAAAACAGGAAAAGTGCTACTTGTAACAGAGGATAATAAAGAAGGGAGTATTATTAGCGAGGTGGCAGCGATTATTTCAGAATATTGCTTATTTGACTTGGATGCACCAATTAAGCGCCTTGCCGGACCAGACACTCCTGCGATGCCTTACGCCCAGCCAATGGAACAATTTTTCATCATTACACCAGAGAAAATAGAGAAAGAAATGCGCGAACTGGCATGGTTTTAAAAGAAAAGTGGAAGCGGCTTGTTTAGACCTGACTCGCAAATGTTCTTCACAATCAAAGGCGGTTTTTGCCTTTGTATTGAGAAGGTTATTTGACACGAAGGTCTAGCCGCTGGAACTGGACAGAAGAAAAATGGAAGCAGGAGGGGATGGGAATGTCTCACGAAAAAATAACGATGCCAAAGCTTGGCGAAAGTGTAACAGAAGGAACCATTACGAAATGGTTTGTGAAAGTTGGTGATAGTGTAAAAAAATATGATCCGTTGGCTGAAATTTTAACAGACAAAGTGACAGCGGAAATTCCTGCCTCTTTTGCAGGGCAAATTGTCGAAATTGTTGCAGGAGAAGGTGAGAGCCTTCCAGTTGGCGGGCTCATTTGTCTGATGAAAGTAGCTGGAGAGAAACTAGCATCGCCAATAGAAAGCAAAGTGGAGCAACCAGAGAAGAAAAAGCAAATGAACGGTCACTATTCACCAGCAGTGCTGAAACTAGCGGCGGAAAATCAGGTGGTTCTAGAAACGGTAAAAGGGACTGGGGTGAATGGGCGGGTTACGAGAAAAGATGTTTTAAAGGTCATAGAGACAAGGGCGAGAAAAGAAGTGACAGCGCTCGAAATGAAGCAAGAGTCAAGCCCAGTCGTTTCAAATTCTTCACAGGACATCGAAATCCCGCTCACATCTATACGGAAAACAATTGCAGCTAATATGATGAGAAGCAAGCAAGAAATTCCTCACGCATGGATGACAATGGAAGTGGACGTAACGAACTTAGTAAATTACCGCGATAGTATCAAAGGGGAATTCAAGCAGAACGAGGGATTTCCTCTTACATATTTTGCATTTTTTGTAAAAGCAGTGGCACAGGCATTGAAAGAATATCCACGAATAAACTCCAGCTGGGCAAGGGATAAGGTTATTCAAAAGAAAGAGGTTCATCTTTCTATTGCAGTAGCAACAGAAGATTCATTGTATGTACCAGTAATAAAACATGCCGATGAAAAATCAATAAAAGGCATTGCCAAGGAGATATTTGAGCTGGCAACAAAAGTACGGAACGAAACATTGACAGCAATAGATATGGAAGGCGGAACATTTACCGTAAATAATACAGGTTCATTTGGTTCCATTCAATCAGCAGGTATTATTAATTATCCGCAAGCTGCTATTTTGCAAGTAGAAGCCATTGTGAAACGTCCCATTGTCATGGATGATAATATGTTTGGCATTCGTCATATGGTGAATCTATGTTTATCCCTTGATCATAGAATACTAGATGGGTTGATTTGTGGGAAATTTTTAAATCGAGTCAAAGAGATATTGGAAAATATTACAGAGAAGAGTACAGCGATATACTAGGAAACATAATCTGCCGAAGGAGTCAATCTCGTAAAAGTTGGTATTCTGGTAAATCCAGTAATACCAAGGATTTTGAAGATTGCCAATTCTTGCTTTTTCAGCGAAAACTCTCTAATCTGTAGTATGATATTACTATCTCAAAAAATAGTGAGGTGAAAAACTGCAACTATCACATATTTTAGTTGGCAGTACATAATGGACTATGTAAAAGGGTTACGAGAGTTAGTAGGGAACGAACCACTTATTTTAGTAGGTGCAATCGTTATTGTTTTAAATGAAAAAGGAGAGGTTTTGCTACAGCAACGAACAGAACCTTTCGGTAAATGGGGATTACCTGGTGGGTTGATGGAATTAGGAGAATCTCCAGAAGAAACAGCAGAGAGGGAAGTTTTTGAAGAAACAGGTTTAAGAGTAAAAAATCTGAGACTTATCAATGTGTTCTCTGGCAAAGATTATTTTACAAAGTTAGCAAATGGAGATATTTTTCAATCTGTTACAGTTGCTTATTACACTCACGACTACGATGGAAGTGTTACGAATAATCAAGAGGAAGGGTTGGATTTGCAGTTTTTTGCTATCGATTATTTGCCTGAATATATGGTAGGGTCTCATCGAAGAATCATTCAGGCTTATAAGCATTGAGTTTCTTCAGATATATTGTATACTAGGAAGTAGAGTAAAAAATTAGGAGATGATACAATGGATTTCAATTTTTTCATGAACGATGTCGTAACAACGGCTCGTGAAGATATGGTAAACGCAGGGTATACTCAGCTTACAACTGCTGAAGAAGTAGACAAAGCTCTGCAAAAACAAGGAACAACCCTTGTCATGGTAAATTCAGTGTGCGGTTGCGCTGGAGGAATCGCTCGTCCTGCTGCTGCTCAAAGTATTCACTATGATAAAAGACCTGACCAGCTAGTGACTGTGTTTGCAGGACAGGATAAGGAAGCAACAGCACAAGCAAGAACATATTTTGAAGGCTATGAACCATCGTCGCCATCATTTGCTTTGTTAAAAGATGGAAAAATTCTAGCAATGGTAGAGCGCCATGAAATTGAAGGTGCTTATGCAGTAGAAGTAGTTGAAAAACTGCAAGGGTACTTTGAAAAATATTGTGAAGAAGTATAAGAGAAAGAAATAAGGTGACACTTAGCGCCATTAGAAACAGACAATCCCAATGCATACAGGAAAACATGCATTGTGTGATTGTCTGTTTTTGATTTTCCAGAAAATCTTCTACCATCATACTTTACCTATTTCTGTAAGGTTTTCTTATTACCGATTTTTATAGTTTGAAAGAGAATGACGTTTTTATACATATATAATGCATAAGTGTGTATAAAAGATAAAGAAAATGAATTTAATTAAAATATATTGCATAAATATAAAATAGGTGTTATTGTATATCTATTGTAAAAAAGAAAATAGTTATGGGGGAATGTAAAGTGAAGAAAATAGCAGCAATGATTTTGTCAAGTATGATGGCAGTTAGTTTTGTTAGCGGATGTAGTAATGGAAAAACAGGTGCAAGCGTAACTACGGATGATGACAGTAAAGTACTTATCATGGGAACCTCAGCAGACTATAAGCCATTTGAATTTATTGATACAGCTGTCAGTTCTGAAATTATTGGATTTGATGTCGACTTAGCAAATTATATTGCTGAAGAATTGGGCTATGAATTAGAAGTAAGAGATATGGATTTCAATTCATTACTTACAGCTCTACAAACGGATAAAGTTGATATTGTTCTTGCAGGAATGACACCTACTGAAGAACGTAAGGAAGTAGTAGATTTTTCAGATATATATTTCACAGCAAAAAATGTGGTTATTACGACAACAGATAGTGGAATAGAAAGTTTAGAAGATATAAATGGCAAAGTACTCGGAGCGCAAACAGGATCAATACAACAAACTGCTGTTGAAGAAATGCAGGAGTCCGGACTCGATGTAACCTTAGAAACGAGAGAGCGCATGCCGAATTTAATTCAAGAAATATTATCTGGGCGTATTGATGGAGTCGTTATAGAGGATATGGTAACGGCAAATTATCTAGAAGCCAACGATAATTTAAAGATCGCTGATGTTTTAGAGGAAGCTGATAACGGTTCGGCTATTGCTCTACCAAAAGGAAGTGATTTGACAGAACAAATAAATGAAATTATTGCAGAAATGAAGGAAAATGGGAAAATGGATGAACTAGTTAACAAATGGTTTAATGAGTAAGCTAGTGGAAAGGGTTGTTTGAGGATGAATTTAGACTTTGGAAGAATCGTGCCTTCTATTCCATTTATGCTTGGTGGAATAATGGAGACTTTGCAAATAGTTACAGCAGCAATTATTATTGGATTTATATTAGGAACATTATTAGCACTATCAAAGATTAGTAAAATAAAGGCGCTAAATTACTTCGGTAAGATATATACGTCTATTTTCAGAGGAACTCCACTTATTTTGCAGTTAACTATTATCTATTTTGGAGTTCCGCAGTTAACAGGATTTGTCATTAGTGGTTTTTTATCTGCTGTATTGGCAATTGGCCTGAATTCATCAGCTTATGTATCAGAAATTATCCGTGCGGGAATTCAAGCTGTAGATAAAGGGCAAACAGAGGCGTCGATGGCTCTTGGGATTCCTTATGGGAAAATGATGAGGAAGGTTATCTTACCTCAAGCGATGAAAAATATTCTTCCAGCACTTATTAATGAATTTACGACATTAACGAAGGAATCAGCTGTTGTTACTGTTATTGGAGCGACAGATATTATGCGTCGAGCGATAATTGTGGGAGCTGACACATATGCACAATTTGAAACGTTATTATTTGCTGGAATT
>DAIDKD010000255.1 GCA_027451065.1 Bacillaceae bacterium
AGTTCGGAACAAATAATTTTAAGCAATAAGGACGAAAGGGATAAATTATTTTGAACTACACATACTAATTCTATTACAAAACCAGAAAAGCGCAGTCGGATAATCCCGCTTGTGAAATAGGATGTGACAGAATGAAAATCACCAATAATATCGATGAAAATATCTCCCAACTGCGAGAATACTTCAATATAGGCGTAAGTTTTGATGTCATTGGCAAAGAGATACAACTGAAAAATCGGCGAGGATTTTTCGTGATGATTGATGGCTTCACCAAAGATGAAATCATGTTTTACATCACAACGAATTTACAAGATTTGTTTGTGACTGATTTCGAAGTCCAGAAGTTGATTGAAAAGCATTTGGCGTATATGGAAGTGGAAGAATCCACAGACATGAATCAAATCGAAGAAATGGTTCTTTCAGGAGCAATTGCTTTATTTATTGATGGATTTGATTCGGCGATTATTATTGATGCCCGTGAATATCCTGTTCGTTCTCCTCAAGAGCCAGATTTAGAGAAGGTGACTAGGGGACCAAGAGATGGCTTTGTAGAAACAGTTATTTTTAATACTGCCTTAATTAGACGAAGGGTCCGCGACCGAAATCTTACTTTTGAACTAACCTCAGTCGGCTCCCGCTCAAAAACCAATGTTGTGTTAAGTTACATAAGTGATTTAGTTGATCAGGAATACGTACAAGAGATTCGTGATAAAATATCTTCTATTAAAATCGAGTCATTAACCATGGCTGAAAAGTCTCTTAGTGAATTGTTGATTGACCGTTCTATTTTCAATCCATTGCCACAGGTCAGGTATACAGAAAGGCCCGACGCAGCGGCAGCTCATTTAATGGAAGGGCACTTGCTAATTATCGTTGATACAACACCGAGTGTGATTATTTTGCCAACGACTATTTTTCACTTTACACAACATGCGGAGGATTATTACCAATCTCCAGCAGTCGGCACATATATACGTTGGTTACGCTTTGGAATTATGACACTGTCGTTCCTTTTGGTACCTCTGTGGTTGCTAGCAACGGAATATGTTAGGTATTTGCCGGAATTTATGCAATTTCTGACACCTGAAAAAACGGGAGAAGTGCCTCTGTTGTTACAACTAATTATTTTAGAACTGGGCATTGATATTTTGCGGCTTTCATCCATCCATACGCCCAATAGTTTAACGACATCATTAGGTATTATTAGTGGTCTCGTACTAGGTGATTTAGCAGTGCAAGTTGGTTGGTTTATTCCAGAAACAGTTTTGTACATGGCTGTAGTTGCCATCGGTACATTTGCTACTCCTAGTATCGAATTCGCTATGGCGATTCGGATTTTTAGATTGTATTTATTAATCTTGACAGGGTTATTCAATATAATCGGATTTATTGTCGGGATATTTCTCGTGTGCCTGTGCATTTTCAAAACGAAAAATTCTTCGAAAAAAAGCTATTTATGGCCATTGATTCCCTTCAATGCTACAGCGCTGAAGCATTTGTTGTTTCGAACGCCGATTCCGAATCAAGTGGGGAATAAAAGACATAAGAAGTAAGACTTTTTTTAGCTAGTATTTAAGAAGATAGACCTATTCGTGCTGACGGGTAGGTCATTTTTGTGTCTAAGGATGATGGTGTATGTTTTACAAAATTCTGATAATAGTATAATATTGACTGGGAAGATGTAGCAGGGTTCATATACTAGAATAGGATTATCTAATAGACACGAGAGGAAAAACAATGCAAAAAATACTAATCATTGAAGACAATAATGATATTAACGACATGTTGCAAGATTTGCTTAACAAAGATTACGAGGTAACTTGTGCTTTTTCAGGAACAGAAGGGTTATTTTATTTTTCTCAAAAGAAGTTCAACCTAGTTCTTTTAGATATTATGCTTCCGGGGAAAAGTGGAGATAGGGTCCTCAAAGAAATTCGCCAAATAAGTGATATACCTGTTATTATGCTGACGGCATTAAGTGACAAAAAGCTAGTCAGTGAATATTTGATGAACGGAGCAAATGATTATATCACGAAACCATTCGATTTAGATGAAGTTTATGCAAGAGTTACTGTACAATTGAGAAATTCTTTGACCAATCAGAAACAAGTAGCTGAATCTTTACAATATAAAAATATTGTGCTTGATTACCAATCATTCGCTATTATGAATCAGGAAAGAAGTATTCGGTTAGGAAAAAAGGAATTTATGATTTTTGAGCTATTGCTGGACAATCCAAAGCAAGTGTTCACGAAAGAAAATTTGTACGAGCATATTTGGCATGATTTATATTTACCAGGGGACAACACCCTCAACACTCACATAAGTAATCTTAGAAAGAAATTGGCTGAACTTGATCCCCATGAAGAATACATTGAGACACTTTGGGGGTTAGGCATTCGGTTAGCAGGTGAGCAGTGATGGAAGTAGTAGTTATTTTTTTACTGTCTGTGGGGCTTCTTCTTTTCGCTTATGTGTATTTCTCAACAAAAGGAGCAATTGCTAAACTTTACGAAGATATACTTGAGAAGAAGAGAACTGATAGTAATATTCGCCTTCAAAATAGTATAAAAAATACAGTATTTAATAATCTGACGACGGAAATCAATGGTTTGTTTCAAGAGATGCAACAAATAAAAGTTGATAGTGAAAAAGAAAAAGAAACACTAGATTTAGCAATTCACAATATTACCCATGATATTCGCACACCGCTTACTGTAGCAAATGGATTTACCCAACAATTGCTACGCAAGGACAAGGAAAATCTTACATTAAATAAAATACATACAAACTTGCAAACTGTCTCTCATCGGCTAGAAATTCTCCTTGAATATCAGAGATTGCTTGAAAAAAGCACAAAGCCAAATATAACAACAGTGAATTTTTCAGCGAAAATCAAAGAGGAACTGTTGAAAAATTATGAAAGGTTTACTAGTAATTTTGAAGTAAAACACACTATTGAAGAAGATATTGTTGTTTATGGAGATATGGAGTTTACTGGACGAGTTTTGCAAAATATTTTTGGAAATGTAGCTAAGCATGGAGAGAAATTTATTAGTATTTCCCTTTGTAAAAAGGAGGAGTATGGAGTTTTGAAAGTAACGAATCAAGTACAGCAACCTATTGAGAATTTGCAGAAATTAACGACAAGATTTTACTCTGAAAATATGTCGGAAACAGAGAAATCATCTGGTCTTGGTCTGTATATTTCCAATGAATTGGTGGAATTAATGGGGGGAATGATGAAATTGAATTTTCAAGAGGGATTGTTTTCTGTAGAGGTTTATTTACCTTTGGCTTGATGGAAAACATAAAACCTTTTCGGATCAAAACCGCTACTAAAGAGGAAATGTTTTGAGAGAATCATTAGCTGTAGAGCTCATTTTTTAAAAGTGCAACTCATAGTTGACAAATGAAAATAGAAGTTGGTAGCGTAAAAGTTGGAATGAAGATATTATTTTATCAACTTTAAAGAAGGGGGAGATGTCAAAGTGGATTTCTCAGAAAATATCGATTACAGTGATCTTATAGGCCAGTGGTGTAATATTGATTTGCAAAATTGGGATAGTGGATACTATAAAGTTATTATCGTAGCTCAAAATGAAACATTCCTAATGTTTTTTCAAGCTGGACGAAAATCATCATTGAAATTAGGAGTTGTTCGTACAGAATACATTGATAACGTACACTCTATACAGCTAAGCACTAAGAAATTAAATAGATTTCCTATTATTCCAAAGGTAAATTTACATGAAAATGAAAATCCCTTTGAAAGATTCCTAGAGAAAATATGCGATATACAACTTCATGGTAAAAGCTTAACACACGTTATATTATCAAATGATGGTTATCAAAAATCAGAGGTTCTTTTGGTCGATGAGAATAGGATGAAAATCAAAGATGGAAAAAGTGTCGCGATTATCAAATGTGGTGATATTGCTGGAATAGTCGAAAGTTAAAAAGGATTCTCCTACCACACAGAAAGTTATTAATTGATGATTAAGCCAAACAAGTTATCAGCCAAAAGATATTCTCTTTTCTGATAGCTTGTTTGGTTGACAAGGATTACTGCTAAATGGTTAGTCATTCTCCTCTACCGCCACTACTAGCAATAATTTACCAGAACTTAGGATTTTTTATCTAAATAGGAGAGAATACTCCCACTTCAGCGAATGTTGAGGACTTTTGACAGATGGAAGACCATCATAACAAAGGTGGCTATACCTAAGGAATAGTGTGAGAATAAAGTATTAAACAATGATGAAGTTAATCGAGTAGAGGGGGATGATTAGTCCCACCTCTTTCATTAGGTTGGATACTTGTAGTGAAAAGATAAAGTAACAGTGAGGCAACTGTCTTACTTTACATATGGGGAAAAGCATAAGCTTGAAGTTTGTGCTTTTTTCTGGTTTATTAGCTACTTATAAAAGTTACAAAATGAACCGTTTAGGATAAAAAATGGACCACTTGAGATAAAAGTATTAAAAAAAACATATCTTAATGCTATTCTTGAAATATTAAGGGGTGTCTGGT
>DAIDKD010000256.1 GCA_027451065.1 Bacillaceae bacterium
TAAATCATTTTCTATGTATACGCACTTTATAAGCACTTTATTTGTTGCATTTTTCAAAAGTCTTATCTAAAAAAATTCACCACTTCATAAATTTTGCTATTCTGTTTTTGTTTTTGTAAACTAGATTGTGAGGATGGATCTTTTGATCCATCCTCACAATCTAGGGAGGGGGAATCATGTTGAATCGGTTACTAAAGGTAGTGGCTGTTATAACAACAATTTTATTGTTATGGGTATTACTTGGAGGGGCACTTGTTACTAAAACAGATTCTGGGGCTGGATGTGGTTCTGATTGGCCTCTTTGTCATGGTAAGCTTATCCCTGAACAATTATCTATTCAAACAATCATAGAGCTTACTCACAGAGCTTCAGTGGGACTAGCTGGAGTATTTGTTACCCTCCTTTCCATCCTGTCTTGGCTTGCTTTTAGAGAAAACCGAGCCATTGTATTCTTTTCGCTGATTTCTTTCCTCTTCCTTATTTTGCAGGCTTTATTTGGAGCAGCAGCTGTTATTTGGGGACAAACTTCTTTCGTATTAGCACTTCACTTCGGTGTTTCTCTTATCTCTTTTACAGCCGTTATTTTACTAACTTTGTTATTGTTTGAAGTAGATAAAAAGTTCGATGCCGCTACTCTTGTTCTCAGTAAAAAGATGAAGTTTCATATTTATGGAATGGGAGTGTACATATTTTTTGTCATTTATACGGGAGCTCTTGTCCGTCATGCCCATGCTAGTCTCTCCTGCTCATCATTTCCGCTCTGCCAAGATGGATTTCATCTTCCCGTTCATCTAAACGAATGGATACAAATTGCCCATCGTATTGCCGCAATGACTATTTTTATTTGGATTGCTATCGCCGCCATCCATGCAATCAAACACTATTCACACTACCGTATCATGTACTGGGGCTTCCTCTTCGCTTTTCTCCTTGTCTCGCTGCAAGCGATAACAGGCGTGCTAAATGTAGTAACAAAACTAAATTTATTTGTCACCCTCTTGCACTCACTATTTATTTCCTGTCTGTTTGCCCTCATTTGTTATTTTGTTTTTTTAGCAAAGAGAAGTAGGAAATGAAGTAACTTATTATTTACTTCTCTTCTTTGAGTGAGAGGAGCTTTTTCATGTGTTTGTCGTGGGCAAAAGCTTAATCTTTAAAAATTTGTTAATCCCAATAGTTAAAGATTATCTCTCCTACCGTTTTAGGCTCCCAGTGAGTAATTTGTTCCAATTCACCACTATTTAATTCGTTCTCCTTCCCTAGAATTTGATTCAAAGGAATATTTAGTTCCTCTGTCCCCATTACTTTATAAGAGGGTGAAAAATATTCAAAACAAGCCGGTTCATTGATGAATTCAACATTCCAATCTCCTACAACCGAAGCGAATGCAAGATATGGATAATGTTGATTAAGCAGTATATAGAACTGATTATTGTATGGAATCTCAACTTGAACATAATAGAATTTTCTAGGATACTGAGGTGTATTAAAATCTATTACCTTTCCATCATTACGAATTGCAAAGTCGAAGCATAATTGTTTGAATTTTTTACCGTCTACTTGTGGCAACTCGTTAGTTTTTGAATCAAAAAAACCAGCAATTCCATTAGGAAGTTTCATCCGGTGCTCGCCCTCCTTTGCAATAAGAGTAAAAGTAAGACCAAAAAAGCTACTATTCTGTTGAAAATATTCATAAGCATTATATATTTCATCTTTTTTTCATCATTATTGTATCGTTTGTTAATCACAAATATCAACACAGCTAATCACTTGGACTATGTAGTGCTTACGGCAATAGCAAATTCCCACTAAGGTGTTTTTTACCTTAGTGGGAATTTGTACTAATTCTCAATCTCTATCAATAAATCTCCTGGTTGGATACTATCACCATTAGACACATACAAGCCTTTAATTAGACCATCATATGGTGCTTGTACTGTTGTCTCCATTTTCATTGCTTCTGTAACCAACAGGTGGTCACCCTTACTTACTTTGTCACCTTTTTTCGTCATTACTTTCATGACTGTACCAGGCATAGTTGCTGCTATATGAGTAGGGTCAGCCATATCCGCGCTTCTTCTTGTTGCAACAGTTCCCTTCATATTTTCATCTTTAATCTCTACTTCACGACGATGACCGTTTAATTCGAAGTATACCGTTCTTGTGCCATCATCTTTTGGCTCTCCAATGGAAACAAGCTTCACGAAAAGTGTTTTCCCTCGCTCTATTTCTATTTCAATTACTTCTCCTAATCTCATACCGTAGAAAAAGGTTAACGTGTCTAGGTTAGAAACACCGTCAAAAACCTGTGCTTTGTTGGCATAATCTAAAAATACTTTCGGATATAATGCGTAGGCCATTGTATCAAAGTCGCTTGCTTTACTAGTTAGCTTTTTAGATAATTCTTCTTTTAACTCCTCTAAGTTAACAGGCTCTAACAATTCTCCAGGTCTGACAGTGATCGGTTTCTTCCCCTTTAAAATAATTCGCTGTAATTCTTCTGGAAATCCTCCATAAGGTTGCCCTAGATATCCTTCAAAGAGTTCGACAACTGAATCAGGAAAGTCTATTGTTTCTCCACGCTCAAATATATCTTTTTCTGTCAAATCATTTTGTACCATGAACAATGCCATATCGCCAACTACTTTTGATGAAGGTGTTACTTTAACAATGTCTCCAAATAAATCATTTACACGACGATACATGCTCTTTACTTCATCGAATCGATCTCCGAGCCCTACACCTTTTGCTTGTTGCTGTAAGTTGCTGTATTGACCTCCAGGCATTTCATGCTCATATACTTCTGTATGCGGTCCTTTCATTCCACTCTCAAAGGTATGATAGTATTTTCGGACATCTTCCCAATACGTATTCAATTTCTCAAGTGCCCTAATATCGACATTTGGCTGGCGCTCTGAGCCTTCTAAGGCATAGTATAGGCTATTGATACTCGGCTGTGATGTAAGTCCAGCCATGCCGCTTATAGCCACGTCGACGATATCCACACCTGCTTCAATTGCTTTGGCATATGTATATATTCCATTACCACTTGTATCGTGAGTGTGTAAGTGAATAGGAATAGATACAGAATCCTTCAAGGCTGAAACCAATTCATAGGCAGCTTGCGGCTTCAGTAATCCTGCCATATCTTTTATCGCTAAAATATGAGATCCTGCTGCTTCTAGTTCCTTCGCCATTTGTTGATAGTAACGCAAGTCGTACTTTGGTCTACTTGCATCAAAAATATCCCCTGTATAGCAAATAGCCGCTTCGATTAGCTTTCCACTCTTTCCAACTGCATCTATCGCCACTTTCATTCCTTCTACCCAGTTCAAACTATCAAAAATTCGAAACACATCAATACCTGCGTCGGCAGAAAGCTTTACAAATTCTTCAATCACATTATCAGGGTAATTCTTATATCCAACAGCATTTGAGGCACGTAACAGCATCTGAAACAACACATTCGGCATACTTTCTCTTAATTTCAATAATCGTTCCCATGGATCTTCCTGCAAGAAACGATATGCCACATCAAATGTTGCTCCACCCCACATTTCTGTAGAAAACAGTTGAGGAACCATTCTTGCTGTCGGTTCTGCGATTGTATGTAAATCTTTCGTACGAACACGAGTTGCTAAAAGCGATTGATGAGCATCACGGAATGTACTGTCTGTTAAAAGAATTTCTTTCTGCTCTTTTACCCATTTTACCACTCCATCTGGCCCTTGCTCCGTCAATATTTGCTTCGTTCCTCTCGGAATTGGTTCAGAAGATAAAATTTTAGGAGCCTTTGCTTCTGACAGTATTGGCTTTTCCTTCGTATCAATTCCTGGGAATCCGTTCACTGTCACATTTCCAATATACGAAAGTAACTTTGTTCCACGATCTCTACTTTTTGAGAAAGAAAATAGTTCTGGGGTTGTATCAATAAATGATGTATCATATTCTCCTGATAAAAACTTTTGGTGGGAAATGACATTTTGCAAAAATAGTATGTTCGTTTTTACACCACGAATGCGGAATTCTTTTAAATTTCGCTCCATTTTTTGCACTGCTTCTTCAAATGTCAACGCCCAAGTCGTTACTTTTACAAAAAGAGAATCATAGTACGGTGTAATAATTGCACCTTGGAAGCTATTCCCTGTATCAAGACGTACTCCAAATCCTCCACCCGAACGATATGCCGTTATTTTTCCAGTATCAGGCATAAAACCATTAAGAGGATCTTCTGTCGTCACACGACATTGAATCGAATAGCCACGTACGAAAATATCTTTTTGGTTCGGAATACCTATTTCCTTACTATGTATAGAATTTCCTTTTGCGATTAATATTTGGGTGCGGACAATATCTATCCCTGTAATCATTTCTGTCACTGTGTGTTCCACCTGAATTCGAGGATTTACTTCGATGAAGTAAAATTCATTTCCTGATACAAGAAATTCAACAGTACCTGCGTTTATGTATTTGGCATCTTTCATTAGTTTTACAGCTGCATCGCAAATTTGCT
>DAIDKD010000257.1 GCA_027451065.1 Bacillaceae bacterium
TAGGAATAGATAGCTGGTCGGTCTACTATCTTTTTCAATCAGTACTGCATGGTTTATTGAAGGATATTCAACAATATCCTTTTTTACAACAAATATGTCCGAGGATTGAAGAGAATGTAATAAGTGATTCAGCTCAGAGAACATATCGCTTTTTGCGGCAAGGTTATTCCATTGAAAAGATAAGTCAGATAAGACGCTTGAAACAAAATACCATCGAAGACCATATTGTAGAAATAGCATTAAATACCCCCACTGTCTCCATTGATGGATTTGTTTCTCAAAATCAGCAAAATCAAGTAAAGGAAGTATACGAGAAATCGAAGACAAGAAAGCTTCGTGAATTGAAACAACAGCTAGATGAATCATGTACATATTTTCAGATAAGACTAGTGCTGGCGAAGATGAAAAGTGGAAGTGAATCGCTTAGCCATCCACTAGAACTGGACGAAATGAAAGGTAATGAAGACAATGGAGAAAATTCTTTATGAAAAATTTGGATACAGTAAATGGAGAGAGGGGCAGAAGGAGATTGTTGAGGATATTCTTGCTTCTAGGCATGTAGTTGCTATGTTGCCTACGGGGGGAGGGAAATCGTTATGTTACCAACTCCCTGCATATATATTGGATGGGAGTGTAGTGGTCATTTCGCCTTTGTTATCGCTGATGGAAGACCAAGTGGAGCAATTGAGAGCGATTGGAGAAAAACGAGTGGTTGCTTTCAACAGCTTTAGAAGTATGGAGGAAAGGCGGACAGCGATAGAAAATCTACCGACATACAAATTTATTTTCGTTTCGCCGGAAATGCTTCAATATGAATATTTCTTTCATAAGTTGATGCAAATAAACATAGCACTATTTGTGATTGATGAGGCTCATTGCATATCTCAGTGGGGCCATGAGTTTCGTCCGGACTATATGAAATTAAGAGGGTATATAGAAAAACTTGGCTCACCAACTTGTTTGGCATTGACGGCAACAGCAACGGAAGAAGTAATGAAGGATATTGTACAGAGTTTAGGATTAAAAGAAGTTGCCTATCACTTCTATTCAATCAACCGAAAAAATATTGCAATAGTAGTAGATAAAGTAGAAACTTATGATGACAAAATAGAGAAGCTTTTGATGTATGTGCAGCAGCTTCAAGGTCCAGGGATTATTTATTGTTCAAGCAGAGCGTTGACTGAAAACATTGCTGCTAGGCTAAAAGCAATTGGTATTGAAAATGCAGAGCATTATCATGGTGGAATGACATCAGAACATAGAATGTTGATTCAACAGCAATTTATGAATGAACAACTTTCTATTATCGTCAGTACGAGCGCTTTTGGAATGGGGGTTAACAAAAAAAATGTCCGCTATGTCATTCATTTCCATTATCCTACTAATATTGAGGCATATTTACAAGAGATAGGGAGATGCGGGCGTGATGGAGAAGATAGCATTGCTATACTATTAGCAAGCCCTTATGATCATGAGCTTCCACTTCAGTTGTTAGTGGATGAATTGCCAACAATCGAGCAAATTCAGCATGTGTTAAAGTATCTATCAGAAGCTAAGCAATTAACCAATATACTAGAACAAGAGTTAATGACAATAGCAGGATTGGATGAAATAAAATGGCGCTTTATTCGGCACCATTTACAAAAGCTGAAGGTGTTGAAGAGGAACGATGTATTTCCAGAGCATATTGACTCAAATCTATCTCAATATTTTCACGATATTATTGAAGCAAGAACAAGGCATAAACGAAAAAATTTATATGTGATGAAAAATTGGGTAGAAACAACAACCTGTCGGAGAGAAGCCTACTTAGCAATATTCGGGGAAAGAATGCTGGAAAAAACAGAGAATTGTTGCGACATTTGTGGATTGAATCTAAAATATTATCAAAAGCGAGAGAAGGAAGAAAAATTTTCTAAAGGGAAGTGGGAAGAGGAGTTGCGGGCTATTTTTGGTATGGACGGATGAGAAGTGGTATACGAATCACTTAACTATGTTGTAACCACTAGCTTTGTGATAAAATATATATGAGATAGGTAGTAATTCTTTCTATTCATTACAAGCCTTTTTACAATTGACTTTATGATGGTTTTTCAGATAATGTTGTAGTATAAGAGAACAAAGTGAGGTGGTACGATTGCAAATGCAGGACAAGCAACTAAGTGATGTAGATATATTAGCTTTACCCTCAAGAAGTGAGCGGAGGAACGTAAGGAAAGAAGGGGAATTACCTTCGAGAAGTGAACTGTTGGAGGAAAAGAAACAAGAAAAGAAAAAAAATCGTAGCCGTTATCGACTAGCAAAAATATTGCTGTGTCTTTTTATTCCGATACCTTTTCTATTTGTTTTATACACATACAATCCAGATATATTTTCTGTATTTTCAAGAGAAACCACTTCCACTTCAGGATTTGAAACTGTTCAAATTGCAAGGGCACGAGACGAAGATGTAGCTCAATATATGTATCATACTGTTGAAGAAGGGGAGACAATTATCAAAGAAGCGAACAATCTATCTTCTGAAGAGTTAGAGCCGGGACAGCAAATTATCATCCCAAAGAAATATTTAGAAGATGAAAGTTAGTGGACAAACAGGGGACAATTTTGTTACGATATATGAAATATAGGCGAACCATGAAAAGGTGATTGCCATATAATATGACAGGAACGAAGCCATGGTAGTTAGGAGGTTAGGCGATGAGACTAGAGAGACTGAATTATAATAAAATAAAAATATTTCTTCCATTTGATGACTTATTGGAGAGAGGCTTAACAAAAGAGGATTTATGGAAAAATGCGCCAAAAGTACAGCAACTATTTCATGATATGATGTATGAAGCAAGTATAGAACTAGGTTTTGAAGCCGATGGACCGATAGCAATAGAAATATTTTCGCTGCAGGCTCAAGGGATGGTTATCATTGTAACGAAGGAAAGTCCGAACTCTGACCTCGATGATGAATATCAAGATGAATACATTGAAATGCAAGTGACACTTGATGAAAGTGAAGATATACTATATGAATTCTCTACGTTTGAGGATGTTATTGCTTTAGCTAATTACTTATACCCACAAGGTTTCATTGGTGGAAAGCTTTACTCTTATAATAATCGCTTTTACTTACTATTTGACGAAGAGGATACTGCGCATGAATCCCATGATAATTTTATCGCAATGTTAGCAGAATATGGGAATTCAACAACATTGACAAAATATCGCCTAGCAGAGTATGGGAAAGAACTAATGAAGGAACAGGCAATAAAGACACTCCAGCATTATTTTTCATAGAGAAGAAGAGGTGTGTCCAAAAAGTCGATTTATTCTCCATGATATAAAAAGAATCAACATAGGAAAGCTTGATTTCATAGCTCTTCATCGTAGTAGGCTCTTTTGGCAGGCTGTTTGAGAAGGGATGAATTTTCCCTTCTCAAACAGCCTGCTTCTTCTTTTCTAGTTTGCAAATATTTTCTCAAGTTCATCATGCTGACTGCTTATTTCCAGGGCAACCATTAATTTTAAACGCGCTTTTTGTCCACTTAGGCCGTTTGAGAAAATGACACCTAGCTCTTCTAAATGTTTGCCACCGCCTTCATACCCATAAACACCTTCTGTAACTCCATTTAAACAGCGGGAAACTAGGATGACAGGGATGCCTTTTCCTAACAGATTTTTCAGTCCAACTACTGCTTTTGGCGGTAGGTTTCCTTGACCTAAACCTTCAATAACCAAACCATGAATAGGACTGCGTTCTAAAGCATCAAAGATTAATCCATCCATCCCAGCGTGAGCAGTTAAGAGTACAACATTTTTGGTGACTTGATGTATGTTGTAAAACTCATGGCGAAGTAATTTTTGGAAAATAAGTACTTCGTTTTTCGTCACGATGCCAATCGGTCCGAATTGAGGGCTTTGAAAGGTTGCTACGTTGCTAGTATGAGTTTTTGTTACATTGCGTGCAGCGTGAATTTCATCGTTTAATACAACCATGACACCGACATTTTTTGCTTCATCACTTAACGCGACTCTTATGGCAGTAATATAGTTATGAAGCCCATCAGAGCCAAGTTCATTACTTGAGCGCATGGCGCCTGTAATAACGATTGGAATATTATGTTCAATTGTTAAGTCTAAAAAATATGCAGTTTCTTCTAAGGTGTCAGTTCCGTGGGTAATGACGACACCATCAATATGGTTAGTTGCTATCTTTTCCGAAATTGCTTTCTGTAATCTTAGCATTTCCTGTTCAGTAATATGTGGGGAGGGAAGATTCAATATATTTTCAACGATTAATTCCACATTTTGAAATAAATCTTGATTCACATCTAAAAGCGGGTTTTCTTCTTGAGGGGTTACTGCACCTGTTTCACTATCTTGTTTCATGGCAATAGTACCACCAGTGTGGAACACAGCTATCTTTTTTTTCATTGTAGGATGACCTGCCCTTTCAAAAATTCTAAACTACATATTATTATACTTGAAAAAAAAAGAAGTTTGAATACA
>DAIDKD010000258.1 GCA_027451065.1 Bacillaceae bacterium
TTCGTGCTAATTTTTCTAGCTGCTACTTTGGCAAGCGAATCTAAGCGATGGAATCTAACAATATGATGTGTATAATCTTCGTAAATTGTATGGTATGTATGAATAAATGGAATCTTTAATTCCTTTGCCATCATTCTCCCAAAAATACCTAGTGAAAATTCTGTATGGGTATGAATAATATCAAGATTAAGCCTTTTTATTAGTTTTGCCAAGCGGGGTTGATAGAACATCCCCAGTCTTCTTTCGCTGACAACCGGAATACTAGGCACCCGATAAACATTTTTTTCCCCTTTTTTTGCTGCAGAATCAGTTGTTGTAAAAACAAATACCTCATGCCCTAATTTTTCCATGTAGTCTTTTAGTATGAAAATAGAAGTAGCTACTCCATTAATTTGCGGATAATAAGTATCCGTAAAAATCCCTACCTTCATTTCCTCCCCCTTTCTCACCTATCCATCTCTTATAGCGTGATATACTTTTTTATATTACCTTAGCAACATTATATCACAAAAGATATCAATAGTAGTATTCAGAAGATAAGGAAAGCTATTAGAAATAAATAGAATCCATTACTAACAGCTTTCATACATTTTTATCCCACATTAACGGACAGTAAAAACAGCATAACTGCCCGTTAATATCCGGTTGGTTCAACTAATTTTCAGGAGGGGCTAAAAGATCTCCCTACTGAAAAAAGTTTCACTTTATCATAGCGAATATCCTCTTTTTTTCCTCACATTAATTACCAACGGTGCCGTTGCTACTAGTATACTTAAGGCGAAGGCACTGATAATGAATGATGGAACCATATACCATGCATTGTAGATAAGGGAGTACATTGCTACTGGTGTTCCTACAGGAGCAAAGGCACCGTAAAAGATAATTCCTGCTAAAAAATGAGCAGAAAATCTAACTGCACTACCAACAAACGCTCCCATCAATAAATACATAATTCCTTGTTTTTTTTGACCGTTCATTATATTTTTTTTTACAGCACTTGTAAAAATTCCTGCTAGCCCAAGACCTGAAAATGCAACAATATAATCTAAAAGTACCTGCATCGGGTGCACATAGTATACTTTAAAAATAATTTGCAGTACACCTAATAAAAATCCTGTCATCAACCCGTCCTTGATCCCACGTCGAAATGCAATTAAAAAGATAGGTAGCATGACAAGCGATACAGAGCCGCCTTGAGGTGCTGTAAATATCACAATTGAATCAAACACCATCGCCAAAGCTGCCATCATCGCTATTTCCATCATTCGTACTAATTTTTCATTATTCATACAAAAACCTCCATTATTTTTATTAAGAACAGCGCAAGCTCTTGAACAGCCTCAACCGGCAAATATTCTTCACACCTAAAGGCGCTTTTTCCTTTATGATGGGAAGGTTATCCCACAAGGAGATGACTTTCAGCCCTTTGACGCGTAGAGGCTGGAGGCTGGACGCTGGAACTAGATAAATTTATACTTTCTAAAAAAAGTCACGGTCCTAGTAGGACCATGACTTTTGAACAAGTAATAGTAATCATTTCCTACGGTAGCATTACCTACATCAGGTCAAAGGGTTTAGAACTTCTCAGGTTCATTCTCAGCAAACAGCAAGTAAGCTCCCCGTAACTATATTATTTTCGTTCTTCATGATAATGGTAATCCAAGAAAAAGTCAACCTTCGCAATTCTTTTCACCACGACAAACCCATGAAAGTTTCTAGTGTCAGTCTAGAGTGGTGATAACTTTTTTTGAATAGTGGAAGATCGTTAGGTCATTATTTTTTGTTGCAAATAACGTTTTTCCATGCATTCGTCATATTCTTCTCACTGTTAAACTGTGGAAACGAAAGGATTCCCTTCCTTTTCTCTACGAATTGTCGTGGGATTTCCATGACCTGAGTATACAATCGTTTCATCAGGTAACAAATATAGCTTTTCACGAATGCTACGTTGTAACGTTTCGAAGTCCCCCTCATGTAAATCCGTACGGCCAATCCCCATTTCAAAAAGAACATCCCCAGAAAACAGAGCATTCTCCTCTTCAAGATAGTAAGAAAGGCTACCTGGAGAATGTCCTGGTGTATGATATACCTTAAAAGTAAAGCTTCCTATTGTGAGTTCCTTACCTGCTTCAATATGATGAGGTACTGTCTCGATAACTACATCTGGCATATGAAACATTCTAGAACCGTTTATGCTAGGATTTATTAATCTTGGTGCTTCTTCCTCGTGAACATATACTGGTACGTTCCATTTTTCCACTACGTCATCTACCGCTCCAATATGGTCAAAGTGAGCATGAGTTAACAAAATTCCTAAAGGTTTTAGTGCACATTTTTCGATAAAGTTTACTACTTCTTCTCCCTGACTACCAGGATCAATAATGACACATTCTTTATTTTCATTAACGACTATATAACAGTTTGCTTGAACTGGACCGAGAGGCAATGTGAAAATTTCCATATCTGTTCCTCCTTCTTACTTATATTTCTCTATTTTATCAAACCTTTCCTCATTTTTCTATTCTTTCACTGTGCAATTCAATCGACTTTTCCTAAAGAAATAGATAAACTAAATAAGAAAAGGGGGAATCTTATGGGATTAATGATTATCTTTGGTTTCGTCATTATCTTTTCAGCATTAGGAACGATTCGCACAATCCGAGAAAAGAATTTCTTAGGGGCCTTTTTTTCACTTGCTGCTTTCCTCGTTTTTGGCTTCTTTGTCATCGCCACTGTTCTAACAAATGGTTTTCCATCCGTGCATTGACATAAGAACGGGTTGTGTGCACTGGGAAAAGAACCCCAGTGCACACAACCCCCAAAAGCTCCTTTTTTCAACTATATTATTACAACTTTATCAATAAATCCCTTCAAACATGAAACGATAATATTCTTTGTATCTTGATAGTTTTCTTGAAATGAAGATAGTGGCAATGGATTTACTCCTTCTCCAACTTCAATAGTGTAGCCTGGTTTTTGGAATTCTTGAATAAACCAGTCACGAAACCCAGCATGGCTATCAATATATTGTATTCCTTTATATCCACTCACTTTTTCCATTTCCTGAACAATCTCTTTCGCAATTGCCGGTTCATACCCTTCATATCCCCAATAGATTTCTTTCCCTTGGCTATGCAGAGCGAGAATCATATCAAACTTTTCTTTCTTCGCCAGTTCCGCTAATGCCTTTGATTCTGGCTCCGATAAAGGTTCTTTTCCAGGATAATCTCTAGGTGAAGGCTCTTTTGCATATTTTCGTTCCTTTTCCACTTCCCATTTTGCTGGAAATTGATTATTTAGGTCCACACCATTTATATTTGCTTTCCACCATGAATACTCATAATTTTCCTTATTCATCTCCTCAATAGATTGTTTATGAGAAGCTGGAGCTCCGTTTAAAACCAATTCCACTCCATCTGGATTTACCATCGGTACAATAGAAAGAGTTAGTTGTTCAAAAAAAAGCATCGAATCTATGCCACCTATCTTCTGCCCATTCTTTACTGCCGAAGCATAGTCGTTTACAAACTGCATACTGATTGATGATGTTAACCATTCATTAGCATGAAAGCTCCCGTTGATATGAACTCTTCTCTCACCTTTTCCTATTCTTAATTCATACAATGACTTCCCTAATACACTTTTTCCAATTACATTTACGGTGACAAATGGATAAATAGATGCTAGTAACTTAATATCTTCCTCCATTACCTCATATGAGTAGTACTTTTCAGTTCTGATAACATAACTTGAAACAGGTTCATACTTACCATTTTGATTTGGTTTGTTCATCTTCTCATTCATTCCTTTTGATGAGGGACTGTCCAAGAAGCCAATTCGTGCCCCCATGTTTCGTTTCTATATTATATATTTCCGAGAAGAAATTGTTGCCCAAATATATACCGAAAACCACGATAAAAAGGGTCAGAGGCAACCTAAAATTACTCGGCTGCCCTTGACCTTCAACGCGAGGTGAGAGTGGAGTGGTTTTTACCCCACTCTCACCTCGCTCGTTTTTGCTAAATAAGCCCCGCCGATAACACCTGCATCATTTCCAAGTGTGGCAATGGCAATCGTCGTGCTTTCTCGAACAGTAGGAAAACAAAACTGTTGGAAGTAATGATTTAATCCATTGAGTAGAATATCACCCGCTTTTGATACCCCGCCTCCTAAAACAATCATTTCGGGATTGAGGCTATTCCCTAGATGGGACAGTGCCAAGCCAAGGTGAAGTGCAACAGTGTCTACTACTTCTTTTGCAACCTTGTCTCCTTCATAAGCTGCATCAAATACATCCTTGGCAGTAATTGATCCCTTTTGTTGATATAGGTTTTGTAAACTACTTTTCTCCCCTGCTACTATTTTTTCAGTTGCAATACGGGAAATTCCAGTCGCTGACGCTACAGTCTCCAAACATCCAGTTTTTCCACAATTACATGGTGCTCCTCCTTGTGGAATAGATGTCATATGACCAATTTCTCCACCGGCCCCTTTGACC
>DAIDKD010000259.1 GCA_027451065.1 Bacillaceae bacterium
TTTACCCAATCTACTTGTCCTTCTTCAATTTTATCTAGGGATTCCTCCATATTCGCTGTAAATTGAATATTGATAATTTCCGGGAAAAATTCCAGCATTTGTTCCAGAACAATTTCACCTAGTTCTGTTGGCACGAAGCGCTTGTTATCCAAAATAACGTAATTACGTTTTTGAATCGTATCTAACGTTGGTACGTACGTAGACGGACGCCCTATTCCCAATTCTTCAAGAGTTTTTACTAATCGTGCCTCTGTATAACGTGGCGGCGGCTGAGTAAAATGTTGTTTCGGTGTGATATCTTTCGAAAAGATTTTATCTCCTTCTGCCATTTCTGGAAGCACTTTGTCCTTTTCATCTACTTGGTCATCTGATCCTTCTACATACACTTTCATAAATCCTGGGAATTTCACCACAGAACCGTTGGCACGGAATGTTACTCCATGGGACGATATGTCTATCTTTACTGTATCTAAGATTGCTGAAGCCATTTGACTTGCTACAAAACGTTCCCAGATTAGTTTATATAATCTGTACTGATCTCTATTTACATACTCTTTTACTGACTCTGGTGTTCGCATCGCCGAAGTCGGACGAATTGCTTCATGGGCATCCTGCGCTTTTCCTTTTCCTTTATCTTTCCTTACTTCAGTATTTATATAGGATTCTCCGTATTTTTCTTTTATATAGTCCGCCGCTTCTGCTTGAGCCGTTTCGGCAATCCGAGTAGAATCGGTTCTCATATAAGTAATCAAACCTACGCTACCTTGCTTACCAAGCTCTATCCCCTCGTACAATTGCTGAGCTGTCATCATCGTCTTTCTTGCACGCATATTCAGCTTTCTAGCCGCTTCCTGCTGCAAGGAAGAAGTTGTAAATGCAAATGCAGGCTTTCTTCTTCTCTCTTTTTTTGTAACATTGTCTACAGCCAGCTCATTGGATGTTAATTTCTTTAAAACTTCCTGCACTTCTGCTTCTGTCCGCAGCTCTACTTTCTCCCCATCGACTGATTGGAAGGTTGCTTCAAATACATCTTTGCCATGAAGAAATTCTCCTTTAATAGACCAAAATTCTTCAGGAATAAAGTTTTTAATTTGATACTCCCGCTCCGTAATTAAGCGTAAGGCTACAGATTGAACTCGTCCTGCACTTAATCCTTTTTTCACCTTTTTCCATAGTAGGGGACTAATATTATAGCCTACCAGCCGATCAAGAATACGTCTAGCTTGTTGGGCGTGAACTACATCGATGTTGATTTTTCTAGGATGCTTAAAAGAATCTTTAATGGCATCCTTCGTTATCTCATTAAATACAACACGGCAAGAAGAGTCTTCATCAACATTTAAGCTATGAGCCAAATGCCACGCAATCGCCTCTCCCTCTCTATCAGGGTCTGATGCAAGATAAATTTTCTTCGCTTTTTTTGCAGCTGTCCGTAGATCCTTCAGCACCGGACCTTTCCCACGAATTGTAATATACTTCGGTTCGTAGTTATTTTTCACATCGATTCCTGTTTGACTTTTTGGCAAGTCACGGACATGTCCCATGGAAGCCACAACTTTATATTTTTTCCCTAAATATTTTTCAATGGTTTTCGCCTTCGCTGGCGACTCTACTATTACTAAATAATCTGCCATTTTCTATTTCCTCCTCCTAAGAGGTAATTTCTCTTTATCGTGTATTATTTTTGCGTCTATAGCACTATATGTATAATAATAACGTTTGAAAACACTTACCGTCCTTTATTAGAAAATATAGCATTCTGTATAAACGGAATCATCCTACATTATTCATTATCTACATACTATTTGTCAATTAAAACTGCTAAAAAATATTACACACCTTTTAGGAGTTATCAATATTTTGTGACTAAATTTCGGGTATTTTTCCTTTTAAATCCCCTATTCTAGCTGTAGCCGGCATTTACGAGCAGTAAGATACTTTCTGAAAAAAATTTCACTTTTCTTCCGCATAAACTAGCTGTAGGAACCAACTGAGAAAGATTCACTTTCTTCTACCCAAATTGCAACTCCTCTAAGATATCCTCCGTTGAAGTTATTAATTTTGCTCCTTGTTGAATCAATTGGTTCGTTCCTTTTGAATAAGCTGAAACAATTGAGCCTGGAATGGCAAATACTTCTCTTCCTTGCTCAATTGCGCTATCTGCCGTGATTAGTGAGCCGCTTTTTTCTTTTGCTTCCACAACAACCGTCCCTAAACTAAGACCAGAAATAATTCGATTTCTTTTTGGGAAATACCACTTTCTTGGCGAGTAAGATGGTGGATATTCTGTAAGTAATAAATTTGATTGACTAATTTTTTCTGCTAATGATTTGTTTTGCGCAGGATAGAGATGATAAAAGCCTGAACCAATAACAGCAATTGTTCCATGTTGATATTCCATTGCTAATTGATGAGCATATGTATCTATCCCTAAAGCTAAGCCACTTACAATCGTAAACATCTTTTGTGGAAGCTCTTTCATTATTAACTTCATACTTTCAAAGGCATAATTTGTTGGATATCGTGTTCCGACTATGCTTAGCATATTTGTTTGCAAAAGTTTCGTATTACCTATTGCATATAAAACCCAAGGGGGATCATGTATTTCTTTTAACAATGATGGGTATTCTTCGTCAAAAATAGTGAGTGTAGTTATTTGCTCATAGGAGAGTGTTTCCTTACTTTGTAAATGTTCGTATAAGTAATTAGCTTTTTCTGAGGAAAGTCGAAAGGTTTGTTGAAGTTCATTAGGTGGCATTTCATATACTGACTGAAATGTTTTGTCCATATGATAAATATCTCTTATTATTCGCCAATTATCCGCTAATATGGCATGTAGTTGAATAAGTCTTGCACGTATTTCTTCCTTTTCTTGCATACTGTCACCTCTTCTTTATGGTTATTTTCGATTCATTTGAATTATTCTTGGTTTGTACCTTGCACTTTAGGTACTTACCAAGAGTAATTCAAATTTTCAACTAAGAAAAGCTTTACTTTATTTTACCATAGCTTGGGTTAAACAAGTATCATAAATTCCTTTTTCTTTTATTACTGAAATAAGTGTCGATCCGATAGTCGCCGGTGTCTCTGCTACTTTGATTCCAGATTCGGTCATTTTTTTTATTTTTTCTGCTGCTGTACCTTTCCCGCCAGAAATAATTGCTCCTGCATGGCCCATTCGTTTCCCGGCTGGTGCTGTCTGGCCTCCAATAAATCCAACAACAGGTTTTTTCATGTTTTTTGCAACCCACTCTGCCGCTTCCTCTTCTGCCGTTCCGCCGATTTCTCCAATTAGAATTACTGCATATGTATCTTCATCGTCGTTAAATGCTTTCAATACATCAATAAAACTTGTTCCATTGACTGGATCTCCACCGATACCTACGGCTGTAGATTGCCCTATGCCCGCTTGAGTCAACTGATGAACCGCCTCGTATGTCAACGTCCCAGAGCGGGATACAACGCCTATATGGCCCTTTGTATGAATATATCCAGGCATGATACCAATTTTACATTCCCCAGGGGTAATAACCCCGGGACAATTTGGACCAATCAAACGAGTTTTCTTCCCTTTTAAATAATTTTTCACGTGAATCATGTCAAGAATCGGGATTCCTTCTGTAATGCATATAACAATGTCAAGTTCAGCATCCACAGCCTCCATAATTGAGTCTGCTGCAAATACCGGTGGCACATAAATGACTGATGCATTGGCTCCAGTCATATGAACCGCTTCTCTTACTGTATTGAATACTGGTACATTTTCAATTTCGGTACCACCTTTTCCCGGCGTTACCCCTCCAACAATTTTGGTACCGTATTCAATCATTTGCTTTGTGTGAAATAATCCTTGTGCACCTGTAATTCCTTGTACAATTACTTTCGTTGTTTCATGGACAAAAATACTCATCATTTCTCCCTTCCCTTCACTGAGAAAAACTTTACTTCACACCACATGAACGAGCAATAATTTCACCATACATTATCCAACCAGTTGTACAATTTTTTGTGCACCATCCGCCATTGATTCTGCTGGAGTAATGTTCAATCCTGACTCCTGTAATATTTTTTTTCCTAAGCTTACATTTGTACCCTCTAGGCGGACAACTACCGGCAGGTGTATCCCGATTTGCTTTGTCGCTGCTACAATCCCTTCAGCAATTACATCACACTTCATAATACCTCCAAAAATATTCACAAAAATGCCTTTCACATGTGAATCGGAGAGAATAATTTTAAATGCCTCTGTTACTTTCTCAGCGGTAGCACTGCCACCAACATCCAAGAAATTAGCAGGTTCACCATTGTAATGCTTGACAATATCCATTGTTGCCATAGCTAAACCTGCACCATTTACCATACAGCCAATATTCCCATGTAAGGCAATGTAATTTAAATCATATTTCGACGCTTCTATTTCTTTTTCATCTTCTTCTTCAAAGTCTCGCAATGTCACGATTTCAGTGTGGCGGTATAATGCATTGGAATCAAAATT
>DAIDKD010000260.1 GCA_027451065.1 Bacillaceae bacterium
AAAAATTCGCTTCTGCTTCATAATCTTTCGAAGCAGCTTTATATTCATTTCTCTCATGAGTTTTGTATTGCCTGTACTCATTATTTTCACCTACTTCAAAAAGTTCATTTTTTATAATCATCTACATCAAATTTTCGACCTTTGAAGTAATAGTGTCGATCCTCTTCTGTTATTTCTCTGATTACTCTACAAGGATTTCCAACAGCAATGACATTTGCAGGTATATCTTTTGTTACGACGCTACCTGACCCGATCACTACGTTGTCACCGATAGTTACCCCTGGATTGATGACAGTATTTCCACCAACCCATACATTGTCACCAATCGTTACAGAAATTCCATATTCATAACCTGAATTTCTTGTTTCAGGGTGAATAGGATGCCCCGCAGTATAAATTGAAACATTCGGAGCGAACATAACATTCTCACCTATCTTGACCTTTGCCACATCCAAAATGATACAGTTATAGTTGGCGAAAAAATGATTTCCCACTTCAATATTTTCCCCATAATCACAATGAAATGGCTGTTCAACATGAACACTATCCCCTGTTTTCCCAAGAATATTTTTTATTAGCTGCTCCTGTCTATCACTATCATCAGGTCTGCACAAATTATATTCATAAATTTTCAACTTATTTGCAAGTCGTTCCTCTTGAAGTCCATCTAGCCATGCTTTATACGGTAACCCTGTAAGCATTCGTTCTTTTTGATTCATTTCATTTCCTCTTTTTCTTCATAGATTATCATTTTACTTATCTCTTGTAACATCAAAAACATTTAGCTGATGTGAGTGCTATCTTATTTTGTTTAGAAATAAAACATAATTACATATAATATTAAACCATCTTTTTAAAGATGGTTTAATATTATAGTAAATGTATTCCATTGTTAAGTCAAGAAGCGTTTTCACTATCAAAAAAGGAAAGACTACCCAAAAGCGTTGACCTACAACACCTTCAAATAGCCTCCTTCAATCTATATTTGCTTTTTCCTAAATACCAAAACAGCAAGAGCAACGAAAATCAATGTAAGAATACCTGTAATCAATAAAGCTGGATACAAAGAAGATACTTCTACCGTAGCTGTCAGCAAGTCCATATTTCTTGAAACAAGTGAAAATGGATTGTATTTATAAGCGTCTGGTACGATGTTGATAAGCATAGAGATAACGACTACAGCACCAGTAATGAGTAAGCTCCCGTAATGATTGTTCACAAGTGTAGCTGCAAATAATAATAACCCGAGTAAAAATGCTCCAAATAACCAAAGACAAAAAACCGAAAACAACAAATTCACGATGTCATCACTAGGAAATAGAAATATTGTGTACACATACGTCACAAGAAATGAAGTAACCAAACTTACTGTCCAAATTAGCAACATACTAGTGTACTTGGCTAGAATTACTGTTGTTCGTGATAATCCTTTTGTCAACATATTAATCAATGTCCCTTTAGACAACTCCGTCCCCAATATTCCACTGAAAACAATAACGATGATGATAAATCCCATCTGACCAATATTATTGAAAAACTGTGCCCAAGAGTCAAATGCAGATGGTTCAGGAATCGTGATGACCATTCCTTCAGGCATAAAAGAAGAAAGCAAATCAGGTGTTATTTTTGCTATAAGAGGATTCATGATACCAAAAATAATGAATACCGTCAGAACAATAAACAATTTATATGTTCGTACATTTTCCAGTAACTCTTTCTTGAGAAAGGCAAGATAATTACTCATTGGATAACCTCCTCAAATAAGCTCTCTAAAGTAGGCTCCATTCTCTCAAACTTTATAGGTGTCATTTGCTTTTTTGCCAATAAATCAATGAGACATTGCCCCCCTGCTTTTGTATCTGCCACAGTAACCGTCAGTCTATTCTCTTCTAGTAATAGATTGATTGATGGCTGTTTTAATTCATCACAATTAGCAAAAAAATCTGCTTCACTCTTATTGGAAAAATCGATGATAAAGCCATTATGCTTATGTCGCTCTTTCAGTTGCTCCAGTGTGCCATATAATGCTAATTTTCCATTGTGCAGAATAGCTACATGGTCACATATTCTTTCGACATCTGAAAGGACATGGGTGGAAAATACAACAGTGTTTTTTCCTTTGATTGCCAGCAGTATATCAAGAATCTCCTTCCTTCCCATTGGATCAAGAGCTGATGTAGGTTCATCACAAATCAATAATTTCGGTTCATTTAATAGTGCTTGTGCAATGCCAAGACGTTGCTTCATTCCCCGCGAAAATCCGCTTATTTTTCGTTTTTCACCAGCAAGCCCAACTAGTGTAAGAAGTTCTTCACTTTTCGATTGAATCTGTTGTTTCGTGAGACCGGTAATTTCTCCACACAACTTTAAATACTCCATCGGTGTCATATAACCATAAAATTCAGGAACATCAGGAAGATAGCCAATATGCCGGTTCGTCCTTGTGTCACCATACACTACTTTCTCACCGCAGACAGTAATACTCCCGCTAGTTGGCTTTAATAAACCTAGAATTGTTTTCATTGTTGTCGTTTTCCCTGAACCGTTCTGTCCAACAAATCCAAATATGGAATGTTCAGGAACTTCCATCTCCAGTCCTCTTAATACCTCTTTGCTTCCGAATGTTTTATGAAGATTATCAATTTTTAATATACTCATCATTCCTCACCTCTGCCAAAAACAAAGTACACAATCGGTCCGATAAGATTAATGAACACTACAATCAATGCCCACATTATTTTATTGCCAAAGCGATAATTAGGATGTCTTAATACATGTACAAGAGCTGTAATTGCCAGCGCGAACTGGGCAAGCACAAGTGGAATGAGAAAAGGCCAGTATTCTTTTAAAAAGTCCATTAAAAATCCCCCCTAACAATTATTTTTTTAGTTTTTCTACAATTTTTTGGAAGTGCTGGTCGCTGGTAAGCTCAGCGAATGCAGGATTATTTGCTACACCATCAATAGTGCTCTGCTTGACGACTTTTTCATTTCGCGGTGCTACATTTCCTAAATCAAATTCCTTGAACCAGCCGCCAATTCTATCAAAAAAGGAATCATCGCGAAGGGTTAACGGAAAAAGTTCATTGGTACAAACATGACAATATTTCTCAAGCATAGCAATTGCTTTATCATTTTGATCGAAGCCACAGTACATTTGCGCCATACAGAGATAAAATACGAGCGTTGTATGAGGATGCAAGTGGTCTACCTCAAAGGTATGAATGATTACTTCTATTCTATCTACTATCGTATTCACTCGCTCTTCAGATTCTGGATAAAGTGTGACTAACTGTGTAGCATTTCCAATCAGCGAAAGAAGATGCTGATACATGGCAATCTGCGTTAACTCCGTTGCTTTTTCAATATTCCCTAATTGCTGATAAGCCCTTGCCATCGTTTCAGTGGTTTCAATGTTTTGTGACACTGGGGACACATCTTCTCCTAAAATCTCTAACACTTTCTCTGGACTCCCCATCATCTGAAGTCCCAACACTTCTAATTTTAACGCGTTTTGCGCAAGGACGGTATCACCACTTTCCCTCTGGATCCTTCTGCACAGAGTGATGGCTTCCATCAATATTTCTTTTTGCTGTTCTTTCACGGGAGTAAGCATATGATGATTGATAAATAAAAGTGCCATCTGTAATAACAAAGGAAAGCAAGAATAATATTTTTTAACCTTATTACGACACTGATTCATCACTTCATCAAATGGCTTGTCGGCGAAATCAGCGGCTAAATGTTGATAAAGATGTCGGATTTCTTCTTTGGTCAGTTGCGGTTCATATCCTAACAAATCATCAATGGTCATATTAAAATAACCAGCAAGCCTCGGAATAAGCGTAATATCAGGATAACTTTGACCCGTTTCCCATTTTGAAACAGATGCCTTCGTTACACCGAGAAAACTTGCGATATCATCTTGTGTGATAGCTTTCTCTTTCCTTTTATTTGCAAGCACTTTTGCGATGTTTATTTCTTTCATAACCCCCACCTCCTAGTTCTATTGTACAAAGTAGGCACACTATCTAGCAATGGATTTCCAGTTGACTTTTGTTGTTAAAATCAACCAGTAGGAAACTCAAGATTAAAAATAAAAAGACCGTGTCACAATTCCCAACGTGGCACAGCCTTCATTATCATTTTACTTTTCACAACGACCTCTTTAACCACCTTACCAATCTTGTGGTTCATAATTTAAGTCTGCAAACAGTCTCTTCTTCTCCTTTTTCGTTAAATCTCTCCATTGTCCTACAGGTAAATTATTCAAATGGATATTCATGATTCGCGTACGCTTTAATGTATATACTTGATAACCTAAAGCTTCACACATGCGGCGAATTTGACGATTCAATCCTTGTGTTAAAATAATTTGAAACTCATATTTCGATAACTGTGTAATCTCACATGGAAGAGTTTTTGTACCTAAAATTTTCACACCCGCTGCCATTTGTTTTAAAAATTCAGGCGTAATCGGTTTGTCTACTGATA
>DAIDKD010000261.1 GCA_027451065.1 Bacillaceae bacterium
ACCAATATTTCCGGTTCCATGATGTCGCTCGATGACCGCCATCTTTAGTTGATCGTTCTCAATGGATGAGACAAACTGTTTGTCTTGTACTTGAACGTCTTCTATTAGGTGATTGGTTAGCAAACTGTTTGGAATGACTTCGATGATATTGGCAGTTTGCCCATTCATCTCAATTTGTAAATCCTTTTGCGTAAGATGTGGAGTATGAACTGACTCCAATAAATGTTCTTCATTTACCGTAGCAGGAATTTGCTCATTTATCATTTTTCCATTTTCAGCAACTAAATTCCCATCTGTGTAAACTTGGTATATTTCTAACTCTTCTAGGTCATCTAACAGCAAGAAATCAGCCCTATATCCTGGTGCAATAGCCCCTTTTCCTTTTAATTGATAGCATTCTGCTGCGTTCAAAGTCGCTAATTGAATTGCTTGCAATGGATCCATTCCTTCCTTTACAGCAAGACGAATGTTATGGTCAACCGAACCTTCTTCCAATAAATCATCTAAATGTTTATCGTCTGTACAGAATACAAAACGGCGGGCATTTCGAACGTTCACAGCAGGAAGAAGTTCCTTCAAATTTTTCGCAACAGATCCTTCACGGATTTGTACATACATACCTCTTGCCACACGTTCTTGCGCTTCTCTTGCTGTCGTACATTCATGATCTGTTAAAATATTCGCTGTCCGATAGATATTTAATCCTATCTCATCTAGCCCTGCACCATGGCCATCAATAATACCATCAAGTTTTTCTGCATCAATTAATTTGTCAACCATTTGCGGTGCCAAGTCACGTACCGATGGAAAATCCATCACTTCAGCTAACCCGATTACTCTAGGATGTTGGTACAGAGGTTTCAAGTCCGAAGCTTCCAAAACGGCACCCGCATTTTCAAAAGGTGTTGCTGGGACACAAGATGGAAGCATCACTCTCACATCTAGAGGAATCCCTTCAGAATCATCAAGGATAAATTGAATTCCTTCCACACCAGCTACATTGGCAATCTCATGAGGGTCTGTCACAACAGTGGTCACACCATGAGGAATAACTAGCTTTGAAAACTCTCTTGGTGTTACCATTGATGATTCAATATGTACATGGCTATCAATAAAAGTTGGAGCGATATAACGACCTTTTGCGTCTATTGTTACCTCTCCTTCGTATTCTCCAATTCCAACAATCATTCCATCAGAAATGGCAACGTCGCCTTCTATTATTTGAAGGTTGAACACATCGATGATTTTTCCATTTTTAATCACCATATCAGCAGGAATTTGTTTACCTGCCGCAGAAATTTTTTTGAAATACTGTTTATTCGGCATCACTGTTGCCCCTTCCTTATACTAGAAAATATTTTTCCTAGTATAGCACAAAAAAGGAAGCAATAGGAAGATTAACCTACGCGTCAGAATATTATTTAATTTACATAACAAACAGATGTGATATCCTACTCGACAGACGGAATGTCGTCTCCTGCTAAAAATTAGTCGTGACCATCGTGCATGCACATATGTTTATTCTAGCTGTTCACTTCATTTTTTAACCTTTAATGAAAAAGAAAAAATTCATCTGCACTGATATTAAATTTTTTACAAATAAGGCGAATGTCATCCCCTGTGAAATCAGTGCCTCTCCTATTTAACTTTAAATTCACTGTTGTCCGGGATATCCCTAACCATTTAGCTAATTCTGTTTGTGTGACACCTTTGTTACCAAGAAATGACTTTAATTTTGTATAAACTTCATGTTGTTCATTCATTATATTCACCTCTCCTTGTTTCATTTGTGAAACTTCATGGTTTTATCCTATCTCAATTAATATCTATAGTCAATAGCATTTGCAAGTTTTTTCTGAACAGTTGCACTTTTGGAATTTTACTCCTATAATAGTGTTAATAGTATCTAACAGAGGTGGAATCATGGATTCATTCGGAAGCAGACTTAAATCCTTAAGGACAGAGGCAAAATTAACTCAAGAAGAGTTGGTGAATCAAATAAATTCAACATTCGATTTAAAAATTAATAAAGGGATGGTTTCTAAGTGGGAAAGTGACAAAGTAGAACCTAGAGTGAATGTAGTAATTGCTTTGGCTTCTGTTTTTCATGTAAGTCTAGATTTCTTATTAGGATTAGACTACAACAGTAGTTCTATCTTTGAAAGGCAAAGTGAGTATGAAATAGATAAAAGTGATTTAGAATTACTTATCGCATCCTTGGAAAATTCATTATGTTTAGCAAAAAAAATTGCAAGCAAAAAAAATACTTAACGGAAAGAACCCTCCAGACCTTAGAATAGGGGGTTCTTTCCGTTAAGTTGAAAACTAATTTAAGTAAGAAGATAAAACATTTTTCACAATCGGCGTAACTGCGTGACTACCTCCTTTATCTTTCACGTCTTCTATTACCATTGCAATAGATATTTTTGACGAATCTAAATCCGTTGCAACAAACCAACCATTTTCACTTCCATCTTCATCATCTTGAGAAGCTTTGATTTCAGCTGTCCCGGTTTTTCCAGCTAATCGAACACCTGAAATTGCCGCATCCGTTGCAGTTCCACCATCCTCATTGACGACAGCAGAAAAATCATCTTGAAGCATAGATAGATAATCTGAAGGGATTGCTGATTCTTTCCACACAGTTGCTTCTTGATTATTTGTTGCAATCAGGGATGGAGTCATGATATTTCCATCGTTAGAAAGCGCACTGTAAGCAAGAGCCATATTCAATGTTGTCACCATTACTTCCCCTTGTCCATAACCTGAGTCAGCAAGTTGGATTTCATTTTCAATGGAGCCGTCATTTGACATTTGACTTGTGTTAAATGGATAACCGATGCTTAATTCTTCACCTATTCCAAAGTTCTTTGCTCCATCAAGAAGAGCGTTACTTCCCATATCAAGTGCACTCATTGCAAAATAAATATTATCTGAGTACTTAATAGCTGTTTTTAGATCAACAGATGCTTGGCTGTTGACTCTCGTAATACTATAATTTCCCCAAGAGCTATCTTTTTGCCATGATTTTCCATCAATCGTTACTTTTTCATTAGGCTCAATGGTTCCTTGCTCAAGACCTGCAACAGCGGTAATTAATTTAAATGTGGAACCTGGTGAATATAACTTACTGAACCTATTTTCTTCATCTGCGAACTCACTTTCCTCCCGTTTTTGCTGTTCCGTCTTCGTTACATAGGTCGTATAGCGATTCGCATCGTATGATGGGGAACTGACAAGAGCCAGGACTTCACCTGTTTTCGGATGAACGGCAGAAGCTGATCCTTTTTCTCCATTCATTTCTGTGTAAATTTTTTCTTGTAGCTCTGAATCAATTGTAAGCTTGATGTCTTCTCCATTTTCTGGTGCTTTTTCCATAATCGTTTCTACTTTTGCACCATCTCGTTCAACGTATATTTCTACACCATCTGTTCCTCTTAATGTTTCCTCATATACTTGCTCAAGTCCGGTTTTTCCAATCAAAGATGTGTCCAGATAGCCTTTTCCTTCATTTTTCTCTAATTCTTCTGCCGTAATAGCACCAACATATCCAAGAAGTCTACCGAAAGCTGGACTGTTTACATATACTCTGGCATCTTTGTCATTGATGAGAATTCCTTCCGCATCACGAGCTTGCAGTGATTCTAGTTTCGGATCACTCGGTAGAATATTTACGATTGCTACAAAATGATCAGGATTTGAATTTGCATCCAGTTTATCTGTGATGACACTTTCACTAATGTCCAGAGTACTTGCCAACTCTGTTATTTTCTCTTCTCGGTTACTTTCATCAAATACAGCTGGATGAATACCTACCGTATTGATCGTTCCATCTTCAGCAAGAGTATTTCCATCTCGATCGAGGATGCTTCCCCTCGCTGATTTTTTAGCTGTTATCCTCACTTTATCTCCCTTTTCCATACTAGGAAAAATCAGACTTTCATCCCAATTCATTTTATACTCCCCATCTTCTTCCACCAGCTCCAACTGAAAATCAGTAAAACTTATCTCACCAGCGATTGTATCCATCGTCAATGAGAAAGGAATTATCCCATTCTCTGCATCTATTTCTCCTTTTTCCATCTTCATATCGCTCGCTTCAATAGCTGAATAAATATTCGTATATTTCGTCACAAAATCTTCTTCTGTAATGTAGTCCCTTGCTTCCGCACTTAACAGTTGATACAAACCTTCATAATCTTGGGCCAATAACTTCTCTTGAAAACTATCAAATACCGCCTCTTGTTTGTTTTCTTGCGAACATGCAGAAATAAATGCAAAACAAAATGCAATCATCAAGAGTTTGTAAAAGACACACGCCGCCAGAAACGCCTTTTCCACCGATTTATAATTTCCCTTCACCACCAGCCACCAGACAAAAAAAGCGCCCGCGGGAACAGAGATGTATTTGCTGACGCCGAAGATTTCCATGCTGGCGGCAATACCTGC
>DAIDKD010000262.1 GCA_027451065.1 Bacillaceae bacterium
AGGACGTAACTCTTTCGTAAAAGATATGTTTGCGACGGTAAAAATAGGAATTGTGAATTCTAACTTATTGACAGCCTTTACAGGATTTTGGTTAGCTTTGTATGTGAATGATATGAGTATTTGGGCCAACATTGATAAGATGATATTTACGTTATTTGGGTCAGCATTTACTGTAGCCGGGGCATGTGCCATCAATAACTATATTGATAGAGACATAGATATTTTGATGGAAAGGACGAAAGAGCGCCCATCCGTTACTGGTAGGTTTACTGGACATACAGTGTTGCTAATGGGGGGGGGCTTCACGCTTGCTGGTCTTATATTGTTAATACAAGCAACGATGACAGCATTTATCATAGGTGCTTTCGGTTCTTTTGCGTATATTGTGTTATATTCACTCTGGACAAAGCGTAGATATACATTAAATACAGTAGTTGGAAGTATTTCTGGTGCGGTGCCCCCGTTAATTGGTTGGGCGGCAGCTGACAGCAATCTCCATGTATACGCTTGGATTTTCTTTGTACTGATGTTTATTTGGCAGCCACCGCATTTTCTTGCTTTAGCAATGAGACGGGTAGAAGAGTATCGAGCTGCTGGAATTCCAATGCTACCTGTTGTTTACGGAAATGGTGTGACAAAACGTCAAATTATCATTTGGATTGTATGCTTGTTGCCATTGCCATTGTATTTTTCTTCATTAGGTCCGGTATTTGTAGGAGCGGCAACACTGTTTACAGTAGGTTGGCTTGTACTGGGAATCATCGGTTACAAAAAACAAGATGAAACAAAATGGGCAACAAAAATGTTTGTTTATTCTATTAATTATTTAACTGTGCTGTGTATTATGATAATAGTCGCAACGTTGAGGTAAGGATAGTAGCTTGGTTAAAAACCAAGCTACTATCCTTACCTCAAAAGAACAGAAAGCCATGATGAATTCAGAGTTTGCTTTGAGTTTTGTCGGATTACCTGTTCTTTTTTTACGTCGTTTTTTCGTAATACATGAAATGAGAAGGAGGTAGGTAATTTTATGAAGCAATGGCGTTTGTTTTCGCTGGTGGTCTTCATATTTGTAATTTTATCTGGGTGTGGAAAAGAAACGCAATCTACACTGATACCACAAGGGGAAGTAGCAAAAACTCAATATGATTTATTATTGCTTGCCACAGGTATTATGGTATTTGTTGTTCTTGTTGTGTCTATTTTATTTATGTATGTTGTCATTAAGTTTCGCCGAACAAAACAAAGCACCGAACTTATCCCGAAACAAGTAGAGGGAAATCACAAATTAGAACTTCTTTGGACAATTATCCCCATTTTACTCCTCTTGGTGTTGGCAGTACCTACAGTAACCAAAACATTCGCCCTTGCAGATACGAAAGAAGCCAGCAAAGAAGATAGCGATGCGTTAGTAGTAAACGTGACAGCTAGATTATACTGGTGGGAGTTTGAATATAAACATCAGAAAATTGTGACTTCACAAGAGTTAGTCATTCCAACTGGAGTAAAAGTATATATCAATTTAAAAGGAGAAGATATTAAACATTCCTTTTGGGTACCGTCGTTAGCTGGAAAAATGGATACGAATCCTGAAGGTGTGAACAGTATGTGGTTAGAAGCAGATAAAACTGGCACATATAATGGGTTTTGTACAGAATTTTGTGGCGCATCTCATGCGTTGATGCAATTTAAGGTTCACGCAGTTACAGAAGAAGAATTCACGGAGTGGCTGGCGCAAATGGCATCTCAAAAAGGAGAAGTTGCAGAGACTGCGTCAGAAAAAGTGAAAGAAGGGGAAGAAATTTTTAGTCAAAGCTGTATTACTTGCCACGCAACAGACGCCAATGATTCAAGACCAACTACCGCTCGGGTTGCTCCCAACTTGGCAAATTTTGGTGACAGAGATACGATTGCGGGAATCTTAGATAATACACCTGAGAATGTGAAAAACTGGCTAGAAGACCCAGATGCAGTAAAGCCAGGGAATAAAATGAGTGGACAGTATGGAGATTTGACAGATGAAGAAATTGATGCCTTAGCAGCTTATTTGTCAAGCTTGAAAGTAAACTAGGGGGGATATTGTGAGTAGTTCTGCTGTGAAGAAAAAAGGGGTCATTTTGGATTATCTTACCACAGTTGACCATAAGAAAGTTGCGGTTTTATATTTGATTGGTGGAGGATTTTTCTTTTTAATCGGTGGACTGGAAGCTTTGTTTATCCGAATGCAGCTGGCTGTTCCTAATAACGATTTTTTAGTTGGAGACGCATATAATCAAGTATTTACTATGCATGGAACAACAATGATTTTCTTTGCGGCTATGCCGTTAGTATTTGCGATGATGAATGCGGTGATTCCGCTACAAATTGGGGCTCGTGATGTAGCATTCCCATTTTTAAATGCATTAGGGTTTTGGCTATTTCTTTTTGGAGGGATTATTTTTAATTGTGGATGGTTTCTAGGAGGAGCAGCAGATGCCGGATGGACTAATTATGCATCAGTAGCTTTGGCTTCAAAGACTCATGGTGTCGACTTTTATGTACTGGGCTTGCAAATATCTGGTGCCGGGACGTTGATGGGTGGGATTAATTTTTTAGTGACAACCATTAACATGAGAGCACCAGGGATGACGTATATGAGAATGCCTATGTTTACTTGGTCGACCTTTGTTACATCTGCTTTAATATTATTCGCATTTCCCCCATTAACAATAGCATTGTTTTTGATGATGTTTGACCGTTTATTTGGATCGCAATTTTTTAACCCTGCTTTAGGTGGAAATACATTGATTTGGGAACATTTATTTTGGATTTTCGGTCATCCAGAAGTTTATATTCTCATTTTGCCGGCGTTTGGTATTTTCTCTGAAGTGATTGCTACGTTCAGCAGAAAGCGATTATTTGGCTATACATCCATGGTTTTTGCAACAGTATTAATTGGTTTTTTAGGGTTTATGGTTTGGGTGCATCATATGTTCACAGATGGTTTAGGGCCTGTGGCCAATGCAATATTTGCAGTAGCAACAATGGCCATAGCAGTGCCAACTGGAATCAAAATTTTTAACTGGCTTTTCACCATGTGGGGCGGAAACATTCGGTTTACAACTCCGATGATGTATGCAACAGCTTTTATCCCTTCGTTTGTCTTAGGGGGAGTCACTGGTGTCATGAATGCAGCGGCACCAGCAGACTATCAATTTCATGATACTTACTTTGTTGTCGCTCATTTTCATTACGTGATAGTTGGTGGAGTTGTATTTGGTTTATTTGCGGGACTTCATTATTGGTGGCCGAAACTGTTTGGAACGATGCTAAATGAAAAATTAGGGAAAATAACATTCTGGTTATTCTTAGTTGGATTTCATCTGACCTTCTTTATCCAGCACTTTTTAGGGCTAATGGGGATGCCACGTCGCTATTTTACTTACCAAGTAGGTCAAGGGCTAGAAGTTGGCAATATGATTTCTTCAGTAGGTGCAGTTTTTATGGGGTTTGGCACAGTTGTTTTATTGGTGAATGTGGGGAAAACTGTCCTTGAAGAGAAAAAAGTAGGTGCAGACCCATGGGAAGATGGGCGTACCCTTGAATGGGCAATTTCCAGTCCGGCACCTGTGTACAATTTTAAGCAAGTTCCTTTTGTAAAGGGATTAGATACACTTTGGTTAGAAAAAATAGAGGGGAATAAAGAGGTTACTCCATCAGAACCAGTAGGTGATATTCATATGCCCAATCCTACTATCATGCCATTTATCCTCGCTCTTGGCTTATTTACATCGGGATTTGGAGCAATTTATTTAAACAAAGGGGGAAATACCGGGGCGTTAGCAGTACTTGTTCTCGGCATGCTGATTGCCTTTGGAACAATGCTGTGTAGGTCTGTCAAGGATGATTTAGGGTATCACATTCCAAAAGAGGATGTAGATGATCATCGTAAAGGGGTTGGCGTGTCGTGAATATGAGTGAAAAATTAACGGAGGAAACATTTCCTCCTAATCCGGAAATAGCTACCTTGGAAGGAAAAAATAAATTTCTAGGATTTTGGCTATTTTTAGGTGGGGAAACAGTTCTCTTCGCCTCCTTATTCGGAGTCTATTTAGCCCTTCGTAACTCTACCGCTGGCGGACCTACAGGAGCTGATATATTCGAACTACCCCTTACCTTTTTTGCCACTGCTCTTTTACTTACTAGCAGCTTGACAAGTGTTTATGCAATATATCATATGAAAAATTTTCGTTTTCACATGATGCAGATGTGGTTAGGAATAACGGTATTGCTAGGTCTGATATTTTTAGGGTTGGAGATTTATGAGTTTTATCATTATGTTCATGAGTATCATCATACTTTTACAAGTAGTGCTTTCGGTTCAGCCTTTTATACGTTAGTAGGATGCCATGGGTTGCACGTTGCATTTGGCTTAGGATGGATAATAACCTTAAT
>DAIDKD010000263.1 GCA_027451065.1 Bacillaceae bacterium
ATATCTCGGTGAGCATGACTTTAAATCTGTGACATCCGCATTAATCGATAACAGGATTCATGTATTAATGTTACCATATCCTTTGACGATATAATCAAAGGAATTCTCTCCTTTGTAAAAAAAGTTTTCAGCCTGCCTTGAAGGATGAAAGTTGGATTTCTTTACTGTATGAAATTCGTACTATGATTCTTCTCTCAAAAGTTTGTTAATAAAAACTCCAGCACCTATTATATCATCGTTAAATCCAAATTCAATATTCACAGTAAAAATCACAGCAGACCATAGAAGATATACAACACCCACAAGTAGTTCAAAATATGGAGAAAGCATTCCATATCAGCATACCTTCTAATATGATTGTAATCTATGCAATTTTTCTTTACTGTGCGGCATGGTTAGTATACTTTTTCAAACATCATATGTTAATTTAGTCAAGAAAGAGAATATCGGACAATTGAGATGGAAAAAGCCATCCCTTGTCCGAAGCCGATTCATCTCATGACTGAAGTCACGAGAGTTCTCGACTAAAATCCTAAAAAAACAGTTTTTGAGGAAGGCTTCAGCCTTCCTCAAAAACTGCTATCTCTAATCTTTAATTTCGTTGATATAACGACTTTCTTAGCAACTTTTCTTCCTGCCATTCGTTCCATTAGTAAATCCGTTGCTGTTTGTCCCATCATTTCCGTATAAACTTTTACCGTTGACAATGCTGGGAAGGTGTATTTTGCTACACTAATATCATTAACACCTATAATGTTTACACGTTCTGGAACTGAAATTTTTGCTTCATGAAGGGCACGTAAACAGCCGATTGCCATGGCATCATTTCCAATAAAAAAGGCTGTTGGCAGTTGTTTTCCATGCTCCTTAATAGCTTTCTTCATCAATGAATATCCTTCAGAAGCACTAAATGAGCTCGTATAGATGAATTCTTCTTTTAAAAGATCACGGTAGGACATGTAAGCACGAAAGGCTCGCTCTCTAGGGTCTTGGATATTGCCTGATGCATCTTTGTAAAGCTCCTGTCCACCTATATATCCTATTGTTTTGTGACCCTTTTCAATTAAATAATCAATCACGCTACGAGTCGCTTTCCCAAAGCTTGCAACAACTGAGTCGAAGTCCTCGTCTGTATTACAATCAACAAAGACTATATGCTCAGACACTTTTTTTAATTCTTGTATTTGCTGATTGCTATATTTACCTATTGCAATGATACCTTGAAAAGATTCATTCATTACTTCCTCATAATTGTTTTGAAAAAAGGTCTGGACTTGAATATTATTTTGTCCTGCTTGCTTCTCAGCTCCTAAGCGGATGGACATATAGTATAAGTCATCTAACTCTTCTTTCTCTGTGTACCAATGTAAAATCGCTACTTTAGCAGTCGTATTGCGCTTTGGAGTACGTTTCTTATATTCTAGTTCTTCAGCTACTTCAAAAACACGGCGCTTCGTTTCATCAGTGACGGATAATGTTTCATCATAATTTAATACTCTTGAAACAGTCGCAATAGATACTCCTACTTTTTCTGCAATATCCTTAATTGTTGCCATCTTTATCTCCCCCCTTCCAATTCACGTGGAAAAGGTGTGATAAATGGTCAAAATATGATCAATTATCACACCATTTATGAAGCAAGCATATGGGAATTTTCTTGCAATGCAACCCTGTTTACTCGCTCATTTTCGCTTTTCATTAGCTGTTTTAAAATGACTTCACCCTATTATTCGTCATCCAATGCCTTCTCTGCTAATAATAAACATCCGGTAATTCCAGCATTATCTCCTAAAGTAGGCGGGACAATAAATGTCTCTAAGTCTGGCATTGCCACATAGTTATTCATCAACTTGGCAAGCTCTTTACGGATAAGTGGAAAAAGCTGCTTTTGCTTCATTACTCCTCCGCCTAGAACTATTTTCTCTGGGCTTAAGATCAGAATATAGTTCATTAGGGCCTGAGCTAAATAATAAGCTTCCATTTCCCATGCTTTGTGATCTTCTGCTAATTCAAATCCTTTTTTCCCCCAGCGCTTTTCAATTGCCGGTCCTGCCGCAACACCTTCCAGACAATTACCGTGATAAGGACAAGTCCCTTTAAATGTCTCATCTTCGTGTAAACGAACCAACATATGTCCCATTTCAGGATGACCATACCCTTCTAAAAGTTGCCCCTTAACAACAGCTCCGCCACCGATACCTGTTCCAACAGTTAAGTACAGACAGCTTTCCAAACCGACTGCTGCACCTTTTTTTAATTCTCCAAGAGCCGCTGCATTTACATCTGTAGTCCAACCAGCAGGCACTTGGTAGCGTTCCTTGATTGCCCCTAAGAAATTATAGTTTGCCCATGCAACCTTTGGGGTTGTCGTAACGTAACCGTATGTATTGGATTTCGTATTTACATCAATTGGACCAAATGAACCAATTCCGATTGAAGTTAATTGATATTTATCAAAAAAAGCGAATACTTCACCCATAGTTTCTTCTGGTGTTGTTGTCGGTATACTTACACGTTCCAATATTTCTAATTCACTATTGCTTACTGCACATACAAATTTTGTACCGCCTGCTTCAATTGCTCCGTAATACATTTAGCACCTCTCCAATTCCTAGATTATCTTTTACTTCTATAATAATTATAGCGTCCCTGGGCAAGAGAATCAATGTATTGTTAGGAACACTTACACGTTAAGAAAGTCGCAAGCGCTAGACAAACTCCTATTTTCTTTTAAAATTATTAATGGCTAACAGAGAATGTATATTTTGTTTTTGCTTTGTATAATTCACCTTTTTCTACTGTTACTTGTGGAAAATGAGCGTGATTTATTGCATCAGGCATTCCTTGCGTTTCTAAACAAATGCCTAAATATTTTTCAGCTATCCTTCCACTTAGAGTAACCTCTTCAGATAGCATGTTTCCACTATACACTACAACAGCTGGCTGGTCAGTTTCAACTACTAGCTTTCTGCCGCTCTTTGGTTCCTCCAAGACAATTTCATTATCAAAATGGTCACTTAATAAGAATGGATGATCAAATCCTTGCAGTGCTAACTTCAATTGCTCATCTTCTTTTGCGAATGCTTCTTTTAATTGAGTACTGTTTCTCACATGAAATGGTGTTCCTTCCGCTTCTAGCAACTGGCCAGTAGGAATTGATTCTTCGTTTAATTGGGCAAATTTATCAGATTTTATTGCTAAATAATGATTTAAGATTGTTTCTTTGGCATTTCCATGTAAATTAAAATAAGCATGATTTGTCATGTTTATGAGAGTTTTCTTATCAGGAACTCCCTCATATGTAATAACAAATTCATTCTTTTCATTTAATAAATATGTTACCTTCAACTCAACGCTACCTGGGAAGCCTTCCTCTCCATCTTTACTAAAGTAAGTGAATACAACGCCACTTCCATTCTCCTTCTTAAAAGGCTCAGCATTCCAAATAACATGACTGAAACTGTGGACTCCTCCGTGAAGATTGTTGTTGCCGTCATTTTTTGCAAGGTCATAGGTTACATCATCTAATTGAAAACTAGCACCGCCTATCCTTCCAGATACGCGACCGCATAAGGCACCTTGATAGCTAGTATCCTGTACATACTCTTCTAAACTCTCATAACCTAACACAATATTTTCAAAGTTGCCATTTTTATCAGGTGTTTTGATGCTGACAATTCTGCCACCATAGTTGATACATGTTACTTCGATGCCCTTTTTATTTTGAAGTGTATAAGAATAAATAGTTTCTGTACCAATTTTACCAAATACATTTTGTTCAATTTTCATCTCGATAACCTCTCCTTAAAATGTTTTTACGAAACGTTTAAATGCCTTTTGACCTTGTTCATTTCGTTTATATACACCTGCGTCTTCTAGTACTCTAGAAAATTTCTTCGCTACTTCATCACGTACAATGCTCTCAATATTTTCAGATGTTACAACTTCTCTAACACTAGCCTTTATCTCATCGGCCCACTGACGATGATATTCCATGATTTCATTTGGTAATCCTAAAATATACTTCTCTACTTCCTTTAGCTCTTCTTTTAAACGTGCTGGTAATACTGCTAATCCCATTACTTCAATTAAGCCGATGTTTTCTTTTTTAATGTGATGAACATCACTATGGGGGTGAAAAATTCCCAGTGGATGCTCGTCGCTTGTTCGGTTATTACGAAGCACCAAATCTAATTCAAATAAACCGTTTCGCTTTCGGGCAATTGGCGTGATTGTATTATGTGGTATATCTCCTGTATGAGAAAGAATTTCAACTTCTTCATCACTATACCCGCGCCATTTTTCTAAAATATCATCTGCGGCATTTACTAGATCTGTAGTTTCCTCACTTCTTAGCCGAATCACAGACATTGGCCATTTCACAATCCCTGCTTTTACATCATCATACCCTGCAAATGCTATCTCCTTT
>DAIDKD010000264.1:0-4113 GCA_027451065.1 Bacillaceae bacterium
GACACGTGGATCATAGTTAACCAGCAGTCCACAGAAAGAAGGGATCATATCCACTACTCCTTCTATCTGCTGTTCCTTCATTAGTCGGACTAGCGCCGTAATTCTAGCATTTATCTGAGGGGATATTTCTTTTCCAAATTCTATCAAAATAGATGAGTCCCCAGCTGTTAAAATTTTTATTTTCTCCATGTTTTATCACCTATCTACAAAGATGTTATTCATCAACTACATCTTTTATTTTCTCACAAAACGTGTATGATTCCAAATTTTTCAAGAAATGTACTCGTTTGATTTCTTAGAATAAGTTCATCAAATTCCCCAAAGATGTGAAGCCCATATAAGCCGTCATTAGTACCACAAGAATACCTAATACCAAGAGCCATTTAGGATGTTCATAATCTGCCCCCATAATATTCTTCTTTTGAGAAGCTACTAAACAAACCCCTAAAGTAATCGGAAGAATGAGACCGTTCAATGCCCCTGCAAGTACCAATAGCGTTGCTGGGCTACCGATTAATGCCATAACTACCGTAGAAACTACAATAAAACCCACTGTTACCCACTTTTCATATGTGGCAATTGTTTTACTTAGTGTTTTCAAAAAGGAAACAGATGTGTAAGCCGCTCCAACAATCGATGTAATTGCTGCACTCAGCAATACCAATCCAAAGAAACGGTAACCAAGTTCTCCTGCCCCTAGTCTGAAAGCCTCAGCTGCTGGGTTGTCCGCACCTAACGTAACACCTTGAATGACAACACCAAGAATAGCTAAGAAAAGGAAAATACGTAAAATTGTTGCAATGCCAATTCCCATGACAGAACTTTTTGTAATTTCTGGTAGACTTTCCTTCTTTGTAATACCTGCATCAATCAGACGATGGGCACCTGCAAAAGTAATATAGCCTCCAACTGTCCCACCTAACAATGTCAAAATAGGCGTCATCAGGTTTCCTACTCCAGCAGATGGTAGTACGGTTTCTTGCAATGCCAATCCTACTGGCGGTCTTACAATAACAATGACAACAAAAATGACAACAATCATCATGCCGCCTAGTATTTTTGTCAGCTTATCCATCGCTTTCATTGCATCTTTCATTAAAAACACAGCAACTGCAATTCCACCTGCTAGAAAAAAACCTATTTCCTGTGGAATACCAAGAAGTGCATTAAATCCAAGTGCTCCTCCCCCTACATTCCCAATATTAAAGACGATTCCACCTAAAACAATCAAAAACGCAACAAAGTAGCCCAAACCTGGAAATAGTTTATTGGCTACGTCCTGCCCTCTTAAACCTGAAACACATAAAACTCTCCATACATTCAACTGAACAACGACCGCAAGGAGAATTGATACAAGAATCACAAAGCCGAAGCTTCCTTGAAAATCACTGGTGAACCTTGCCGTTTGGGTCAAAAACCCCGGGCCAATAGCAGAAGTCGCCATAATAAATGCAGCTCCTAAAAGGGCTCCGCCACTTTTTTTCTTCATGTCACTCATACACTTACTTCCTTTCTTTCTTGAGTTTGAAACAAACAATAAATTTTTTTTACAAAAACCTCAATTCTTTGAAAACAGATTGATTTTTTCGTTATTAAAAAACAATTCTAACAACTTATAGATTTATTTGCAATATTTTTTAAAATATCTCTTGTAACTATCGCCACCATTAATCTAGTAGAACATTAATCCCTTCCACTTCCATAACTGAGCTTATTTCTTCAATCATCCATTCTTTCGTAAAGGAATTAGCCGTATATTGGTTTCGATAGTGTTTTACTGCTAAATCTTCATTGTAGTCTTTCACTAGATAGAGATGGAAATTTCTATAGTTTTCTTCATAATGGTTTACAATTGGAATGTAGGTGATATCTTCAATAATTACTTGATCCCTACCAGCTTTTTTCACAAAATTCATCGTTAAAATAGATGATAAGTTGTAAGCATTCCCGGTATTTGCACTAGCACGATTCACAATAGCATCAGCTGATAGAAAATTTCCTAGGGAATAGGCTACTAAAGTTCTATGCCCTGTTGTCTCATTTTCTACCCATTCAATAGGTTGCATAACATGAGGGTGCTGACCTATGATAACATCTACGCCTAATTCATTTAAATAGTCAGCAAAATCAGTTTGTTGGGAATTAGTATCATAGGTAAATTCATCACCCCAGTGGCAAGAAACAATCAAGACATCACATTTTTTTCGTAACGCTTTTACCTCTTTTTTTATTGTAGCTTTTCTCTCTTCTGTCAAATGTCGACCTTTTTGTTTCGTAAAATAAGAGATCCGATGTTCATTTTCCTCTTCCAAAATAACATTAGTAAAAGAAGTATAGGCTAGAAGACCAAAAGATATCCCATTTTTCTCTATTATTCTTAACCTCTCTCTATCTTCTTGGCTATCATACATACCTGATGTAATGATATCATCGTATTGACCCCAAAAGGATAAGCTATTATCCATGCCCACTAACCCCATATCATAGCTGTGATTATTTGCTAGTGAAATCATATTAAACCCTAAATCATGCAGTTGTTCTCCTATCTCTTCAGGAGCATTGAAGGTGTAGCCTGTCCCTACAACCCCAAGTTCTTTCCCACCAATAATAGACTCTTGATTCATGAACATGATATCTGCCTCTAGATAAGGCTGGATACTATCGAACAAATCATGAAATTGATAATCTTCACCTAGCCAATCATACATTCCTTGTTCCATCAAAATATCTCCAACAGCACTAAATCGAACGACCTGATCATTCTCTACTTTAGCTGTAGTCTCCAAATTTCGACTGTTTAAAAGATAGTAGGAGATAGTAATCACACCTAAAAGCAAGCAACTTAATAATATTATTCCAAACAACCTTTCTTTTTTCTCCACAGCTACTCACCTCTTATGTATTATAACACAATTCCTATTTTTCAAAAAATTATACAGAAAATCGCCTTTCCTTTTAAATTTTTTTGAAAATTTGATAAAGCATTATAATGAAAATATTTTCTGTGATATAATGTAATTTAAAAAAATACAACAAAAGGAGAAAAAAACAGTATGAAAAAGCACACTATCGGACTGTTATTAGCTTTGATATTTATTTTCACAGCTTGTTCCAATGATATTTCTATAGGAGGAAATACAGATGACCAGCATAGCAATTTCTCAGAGGAAAATTTCACTGGAGACGAACCACCTTCAGCTTTTCTAGTTATAGGAGAAGAAAGAATTGAACTAACTCAAGGAGGATTTAACTGGAACGGTAGGATAGTTGATATTGTATCTCCAATTGATTTACTTAGGAATGAAGGAGTTGAGCCTATAGTTGTTCAGCCAGAAGAGGAAATTCGTTTTGAAGTTGACTATGATTTGCAACCGAATGAAGAAAATCTCATTCGTCTAAGAGAAAATTCGGAATGGGATGTTCTATTTCTTGAAGATAATAGTTTTGTAGTACCAGCAACACCAGGAGAGATTTTTTACTATACTTATGATATTTTTTGGACGGACTCTGAGGACCCTCAAATCTCTGTTGCTAGTGCTAGCTATGTTTTTTCTTTAAGAATTGCAGAAAATTAATTGTATGTTTGCACCGAGATAGGAAAATTTGTTGCTTACATAAAGACAATTATACATAACTGATAAAACCAGGAAAACTGTATCCTCTCTACTAACAAACAAAAGGCTATGGTACATGGGCAAAAAAATACCCTTGTACCATAGCCTTTAATAATAATCTCTAACTATTTCTATCTTTCAATATCTTAATTATTCTCGAGTAAATTGCTTCTATCCAGAGTAGATGTAGCTAAGCTATCATTCTCATTTGTGTCAACGTCCTCAACAGAAGTGAATGTACCTTGTAAATGCCCGTATAGTATCTCATGGATAGATTGGATACTTTCTTCAGTTGGTACGTAATAATATACATCGCTAATGTATTCGTCCGTACCTTCTACCTGTAATTTTTCAATCTCTATACCTGTACCGTATTTATAGAAGGCAAGCATGTCGTTCACTGTCAAATTGGTTTTAAAATTACCGTCAATCGCATCAATGATATCGCCAATTTTCGAAAACGAACCTAGTGAAAGTGCTTTGTTGGCGATCGCCTCAA
>DAIDKD010000264.1:4123-4427 GCA_027451065.1 Bacillaceae bacterium
TACTAATTGCTGACGCTGCCCACGATAGATATCAGAATCGATTTTACGCGTTCTTGCCAGTGCCAACGCTTCTTCTCCATTCAATGTTTGCAATCCTTCTTCAAGTGAAATAGTACCTGCTTTCCCTGTACTATCTTGCTCTGTAAAAGTAACTGGAACATTTACTTCAATTCCACCAAGACTATTAACAATTTCCATAAAGGACTCAAAGTTAAACTCAATATAGTAATCTACAGGAATATCAAGCAGTTCCTCTACAGCCTCAACCGTCCCGTCTATTCCGTTATAAGCATATGCATGATTA
>DAIDKD010000265.1 GCA_027451065.1 Bacillaceae bacterium
AAACAGCAATCAGTGCCATTCATTGAATCACATAAATATTCACGCACATTGTCGCTTGACATGGATCCTCCGCGAATATGATTTGCCGCAAAGGACGCAGCCGTATGGCTTTGCAAGGCACAGAGCCTATATCATATCCGCCACTCCATATAAAGCGGTAATTATGCATTATATTGTATACGCCCGATTGCCAAAAAGTACATTTCATAAATACCATCAACATCAAATAGTTCGTATAAATTAAGACCATCTGTACGTTCGGAGGTAACAGTCATTCACAATAAAAATGTTGGTGCGAAATAGCGCTCAATTAACCTAGCTATTAAGCTTACACCAAATGTTTCAAACTGATGTCCGTCTTTTTCTCCATACCCCACCGTTTTACCAATCCACATTCAGAATGTAACTAATCTTCTTCTAGATGCTCAATAAAGTCTATTAGAAGTTTATTGCTATCCAAAATTGGTACACTTCCTTTTTTTTCTCTAACAATTCTATACTGCTCTAATGCAGACTGTAAATTCCCATTATTATAATAAACCTTAGCCAAAAGGAATTGTGTTTTAATTGTATAAGAGTGGTTTTCTCCGATAGTTTCATATCTGATTCTTAATGCTCTTTCTGCACATTCAACAGATTTTGGATTTTTCATTTTCATATATACAGAAGCAATACTATGATAAGACCAGGCTAAATCCGGATGACTAAAGCTATATTTACCTTCACGAATTTCGAGAGCTTTTTCATAGTTTTCTAAAGCGTCCGCATATTCCCCTATTTTTTCATATAAAACTCCAATATTATTAACTGTTTGAGCCACGTCTAAGTGGCTATCCCCAAGTACTTTTTCACGGATTTCTAAAGCTTTTTTATAAAACTCCAGAGACTTGCTATATTCTTTCTTTTCTCTAAATAACGTACCTAGATTATTATATGAAAAGGCTAAATCCAACGGTCTAGAATCTGAATTTTTTTCACGTATTTTGAGAGCTTTTTTATAATATTTCTCACAGTTACTATATTCTCTTCTATTGAGGTATACAAGCCCTATATCGTTGTATGTAGTACCTAAATCAGGGTCTGCAGGCTCTAATTCACGTTTACGAATTTCCAGTGCTGAAAAAAGATTTTTTATCGCTTCATCGTGATTGTCATTTTTTCGAAAAACAAACCCAATACTGTTATAAAGGCGTGCTATGTTAAGCTGGCCTTCATCACTTGCATGCTTTAAAGCATTCCTATAATTCTCAATCGATTTATTGTAGTCTGCCTTTTTTAAGTAAGCGTATCCGATATCTTCATAAATTTTCAGTAAATACATATTTTTATCGAATGATTCTGCCTTTTCACATAATGATCGGGCTTTTTCATAAACATCTACAGCATTTTTAATGTAAAAGTTTTTGAAGAGTGTTTCAGCCAATTTGATTAGATACTCAATTGCAGAATTATCAAGGGCGTAGTCAAAAGAACACTTGCTAATAGCATGGTATGCCAAATTGCATAATTTATCATCGTGTGCGGTATTTTTTAGTACGCTATTCAAAAATACCTTACATTTGTTGAAATCTGGAAGTAAAGTATTAATTAATACTTCATTAATAACAGGGTGAAGCGAGATTATTCTCTGTGTATTATCCGTGCTGATCCAGCTAGCAGTAACTAGACCGTTGATGTTGTTAGCATTTTTAAGCATTAAAAAATCTTTGAAACTCCTCTTTGATATCCCACTTAGAGGAATTAAGCACATATTTGTTAATATCTCCTTTTCTTCGTTATTAAATGATTGGATATCAAAAAGTGAAGCAATTAATGGATACATCAGTGCAGTTTTAATTTTACTATCTTTCGAAATAGTAATTTCTTCATCTATGCTATTCATCCCACTGGCTAGCTTATCAATCATTTCATCGATTTCCATATCTCCACTAACTATTGCTCGTGCAATAAGCTCAATTGCCAGCGTGTGCCCCTGTACTTTTTTTATGATATTTTTTATTTTTAATCTATCTTCATCATTAATTACATCAAGCACACAATTAAGCTTAAAGAGTTCTATTTGCTCTTCTTCTTTGAGCTCTTTTATTTTTATTGTTTCTGTAGGAAAAACTCTATCGAACGCATTTCTGGAAGTTATGATGATTCTACAGTTACTGTCTAATATATCAGTCAAATCCAAGTCGTCAATGTCTTGATCCATGTTATCAATAATTAATAATGTTTCTTCATCATGCTGTTTCAACCAATTCAGTTTCTTTGCATAAACTTCTGATTCATTTTCTTTACGTAAAAGACTTTCATCAATATCTTTAAATTCTAATGATTTTATTGTGTTTATTAAATCTTTTTCGAAATAAGCATGCTGGATAATATCATATTGAGATTCATATTTTCTAGCATACTTTAAAGCAATGTAGGATTTTCCAATGCCTCCCATTCCAGTTAAAAAGATTATATTCCCTCCATTTAAAAACTTTTTTTGAATTTCCTCAATTTCATCATCTCGACCTAAGAAGTATGATGGAACAGGTGGTAGACTCTCTTGTAGCTTAGGCATACTTTCCTTGAAATCATCATTGAACTTTTGAAACTTTAACTCTTTAACATCGTCTAGTTCTATATTGCTGTTAGTAAATGCTTTTGCTACAAGTTCTTTTATAAAATCATTATATTGATTGGCATCCATGGAGTTAATATCATCCAATTTTATATTATCGATTTCAATATGTAGGTTGTTTTTTTTAAAATAATTTATCATTGAACTCCTTTTTCCATACAACCCTTCAAAGACACTTACCAAGATATCATTAATATCTTCTCTATATTTATGTCCATTGCATATTCTCGAAACCTCGTAATCATCAATCGCCAAAGCATCACCCAATTTGATATTAGTAGAATAACCCATTTTTTTTAATAATATTAGAAGATGCTTTTGTGAAATATTCTCCATCTTTCTTCCTCCCCTCGGAAATGAGATGTTTAAAAACTCATATTTTATTGCACGATTATTGCATATTCAGCGCAAATGGTGAATACAAGAATTATGCAATAAATGCAGTATTTACGCAATTTTTCTGCAATCCATATGACTAAAAAGGTTCTATAATCTAAGTATAGCAAAGAACAATTTATTTTCAAAGGAGAGTGATGAGTATGGAAGTAAGATTATTAAAATGAGCAATATTCAATGATGGACAGGTTCTTAAGATATGAAAGGGTGTGTTTTCAATGGCTTACATGACACCGGATCAAGAAGCTAAGTGTCACGGCATTATCCACAGCGCTAGTGTTGCAGCAGCAGGTATAGGAGCTGGGTTGGCTCAAATCCCAGTAAGTGATAATGCATTGATAACCCCAATACAATTGGCAATGACCATCTCCTTGGGAGCAGTATTTGGTGTGGAACTCACCAAGAGCGCTGCACAAGCATCTGTCGCATCTGCCACCGCTGCAACCGTAGGACGTGGATTTTCTCAAGTTCTCGTTGGATGGATACCTATTATTGGGAATGTAATCAATGCTACTACTGCTGCTACTATCACTGAAGCTATTGGATGGTTGTTGGCAAATGAATTTGCTGAACAATAACTATGAATTAAGTCAACGTCATGCAAGGATGTGCTAGTTATACCAAGTCCAAGGACCAATAGTCAACACTGGTCTAACAACTGGATGGAACCGTAGAAACAACTACAGACACAAAAGGGAAAAAATATAAAAGTAAAGGGGTAATTAACAATGTTATTCTTATTAGGTGCAATTGGTGCAGCAATTAGTGCGGCAGGAGCCACTGTGGCGACAGTAAGCACAGGGATTGCTACGACAGCTACTGCTATCGGTGCTACAGTTGGTGGAACCGCAGCAGCTACCGGTGCAGTCGCAACAGCAGCTGCTGCTTCTGCAACTACTGCTTCTGCAATCGGAACAGTTGGAACTGCTATTTCAGCAGGTACAGGTATCGGCGTTGCTGCCAGTACTGCCGCCTCAACTATCGGTGCTGGAGTTGCAACTGGTGGTGCTGTAGCTACTGGAACAGTGGCTGGAACTGGAGCTGCCACTGCTCTAGCAGCCCATAATTTAAGTAAAATGTAAACTACAAAGTTAAAAAGGAGATGAGGGGAATGTTCAAAGAAATTGCTGAAATCATCGTTTCCATTTTATACCTTTTAGACTTATAAATCTAAGAGGGAATATGCTCAGAAAGTTTAGAGTGATTGTTGTTACGAGTACTTTTCTTTTACTGGATTAGGGAGCTTACTTGAAGCTAAGGGAAACCTAGCTTCAAGTATCATCTATCCCATTAGTACATGCTAAACGACAATTTACGATCCTTAAAGGGGCGGGTTAAAAT
>DAIDKD010000266.1 GCA_027451065.1 Bacillaceae bacterium
AGCCGCAAGCGTATTGCCTATGATCCATCACAACATCAATACGGAGATGAAGTTCCGCAAATGCGGGAAATTCGTAAAAATCATTGGGTTCTTTGTTCAGAAGCAGAGTATGAAAGATATCAAAGCGGACTGTGAAACCTGAACAGGAAAGAAGCAATATCAGAATTGTCCAGAGGGAGTGACATTCATGAGTGAGAAAGATACAGTAAGTCGTGAACAAATAGATAAAATTTTAACGGCTGTGAAAGAAAATTCCTTGCATGCAAAGCTACCTGAAAAAGTAAAAGGAAAAATAATGGAGGAGCTGGCGGAACTAAAGGAATTTATTGTAGATAGTCGTCCTGCAAGAATTGCAATTGTAGGGAGAAGAGGAGCAGGGAAATCCAGTCTTATCAACGCTATTTTTGGCGAGATGAGAGCTGATATTGGTGATGTGAAAGCAAAAACAGGTATTGGGAAATGGTACGCTTATCAATCCAATTTAGGTGAATTGGAAATACTCGATACAAGAGGTTTGGGCGAAGGAGATATACCAGAGGAAGAAACGTCAAAGGATACTGCTTTGGAGGAAGTAAAGGCCTCGATACGAGAAAAGGCGCCAGATGCTATTTTATTTTTAAGTAAAGCAAAGGAAGTCAGCGCGCGGATTGATGATGATTTGAATAATTTGTTAGAACTGAAAAAAATGATTCAAAAAGAAAATGACTATGATGTTCCAATTATTGGTTTAGTAACTCAAGTAGATGAACTAAGTCCTAAATCCGTAGATAAACCACCATTTACTCATGAAGGGAAACAAAAGAATATTACGGAAGCAGCAGAAGTTTTATCTGCTAAACTCAGAGAAACTGTTTCTGCTCCTGTAACTGTTATCCCAATTTGCAGCTACTTGGAATTTGAAAATAATGAAATTGTATATGATATTAGGTGGAATGTAGATACTTTAGTGGATTATCTCATTGACAAATTACCAAAAGAAGCACAGATGATTCTTGCAAAGTTATCAAAAATCAAATCTGTGCAAAAAAAAATCGCTCGAAAAATTGGTGCGAGCATTGCAGGCATTACAGCGGTAGTTGGAGCCAATCCCATTCCGGTAGCCGATTTACCTATTATTACTGGCTTACAAACAACGATGGTAACAGCAATTGCCATGTTAAGCGGAAGGAAAGCTAACAAAAAAGCGGTACTGGAATTCTTTTCTGCATTAGGATTAAATATAGGAGCTGGTTTTGCTTTTCGAGCAATCGCAAGGCAACTAGTAAGGGTTATTCCTGTCGCAGGAAGTGTCATTTCTGGATTTATCGCGTCAGCTGGAACCTATGCTTTGTGTGAGGCCGCCATAGCTTACTTTATTGATGAAAGTCCCGTTGATAGTGTAAGAGAAACATATAAGAAGGTATTTGAGAAAAAGAAGAAAGAAAAAGATATTGAAGAATAGGGGACTTTTCACTTTTCAAAAATCAATAGATGAAGAAATGCCCAGGCTGTCTGAAAGAGTCAACTATGATGAAGAGTGATGAAATCAAGCTTTTCTAAGTTGACTCTTTCTATATTATGGAGAGTAAAACTACTTTTGACAACCCCGGTATTCTTGTTTCTATTTTATCGGTTTTCTGCAATGGAACAAAACATGCTTTCTCAATTTACTGCCTGTTTCTATTTTCGGATGATTGAAAGTGTTGATGAAGTTCATCCCGATTTTTTTCATTACATTTTGAGAGGCTTCATTGACATCGGCCGTAAAACTATAAATATCGTTGAATCCTAACTTACTGAATCCATATTCCAAGCAGGAGACCGCCCCCTCAGTTGCGTATCCCTTGCCCCAGGCTTCTTTCTTCAAGCGCCAGCCTATTTCTACACAAGGTGTAAAATCAGCTTCGAATGTTGCTCGATGGAAGCCAATGAATCCGATGAATTCCTCATTTTCTTTTATTTCCACGGCATATAGCCCAAATCCACATTCTTTTAATTCGGCTATGATGGATTCGTAGAACACAGTTGTTTCTTCAGCCGATAAAGTTTTTGGGAAATACTTCATTACTTCTTCATCTGCATTCATTTTGATGAATGATGCTAAATCCGTTTGTTTCCAGTCTCGTAGTTTTAGTCTAGGTGTTTCAATATATATCATCTTGCACCTCCGAGAAATTTATTGTTTTCCTTGTTGGAATCTAGTTTACTATAAAATTGTAGTAATTATCAATACAGGATAAATCACCCATTTTATTTTCTTCCATATGCTAACATCACAGGGAATATTACACTTGTGATTTGCAAAAAGGGGGATTTTTTTATGGCAGTTGATTTAACAGCCCTTCATTGGATATATGTCTTGTTTATTGTTTGTATTATTGGGTTTTTCATTATGCGAAAAGATACAACACTTATTTGCGTTGTGGCTATTTTTATATTAGGATTGACTGCAACTCATTCTATTCATTTAGCTGTCAGTGGAGTGTTCAATAGCTTTATTTATGCAATTACAGAATTGATGTCCACGATCTTGATTATTTCTATTATTGTTTCTTTAAGTAATGTGATGGTGAAATCAGGAATCAATGACATCATGATTTCACCTTTTGCAAGGTTCATGAAAACGCCATCTCTTGCTTATTGGACCGTTGGAATCGTAATGATGATGATTTCTTGGTTTTTTTGGCCTTCACCAGCAGTAGCATTGCTTGGAGCAGTGTTGCTTCCAGCGGCAATGCGAGCAGGATTGCCAGCACTAGGCGTGGCCGTTGCAATGAACTTATTTGGTCATGGAATTGCGCTGTCCAGTGACTTTGTTATCCAAGGAGCTCCAAAATTAACAGCAGATGCAGCTGGAATTCCTGTCCATCAAGTTGTTGAAGCAAGCATTCCTCTTGTCATTGTTATGGGAGTAGTGACAACAATTACTGCATTCTTTTTCTTAAAGCGTGATATGAAAAATGGAAAAATTACTATTGAGCCTACTGCTATGATAGAAGAGCGGGTAGAAGAAACTGTTTTGACTTTAAAACAAAAACGCGCATTTGCCGTTCTTATTCCAACTCTATTTGTCTTAGATGTAGTGGGCATGATTGTATTTAACTTACAAGGTGGGGATGCTACTGCATTAGTAGGGGGAACTGCAATTTTTATTATGATGGTCATTTCATTGTTGTCTCATAATAAAAATGGGCTAACGGAAATTACCAACTATCTTATTGAAGGCTTTACATTTGGCTTCAAAGTATTTGCGCCTGTTATTCCCATTGCAGCATTTTTCTATCTAGGGGACAGTGGCTTCATAAAAATTATTGGAGACTATTTACCACAAGCTTCTCAAGGAATTATTAATGACTTAGGTGTCGGGTTATCGAATCTTGTCCCATTAACGAAAGAAGTAGCAGCTGTCACACTTACCATCACTGGCGCTATCACTGGACTTGATGGTTCAGGATTCTCGGGAATTTCCTTAGCGGGTTCCATTGCAAACCTATTTGGTACGGTAATTGGTCATGGCGTGGCAACATTAACAGCTCTTGGGCAAATTTCAGCAATATGGGTAGGGGGAGGAGTAATAATTCCTTGGGCACTTATTCCTGTCGCAGCAATTTGTCGAGTAGATCCATTTGAATTGGCCAGAAGAAATTTGGTTCCTGTTACAATAGGTTTGGTTGTAACAACTATTGTGGCTATATTTATTTTGTAAAGTCGAAAATATGAGAATCAGGCGGTCTGAAAAGGGAAAATCTCCTTTTCAGACCGCCTGCCGAAAGAGTCAACTATGATGAAAAGCTTGATTTCATCATAGTTGACTCCTTCTATATTATGGAGAGTAAAACGATTTTTTTTGGCAACCTCAGTTCAATATAAAGGTGATACTGTTTTAGATTTACAGAAAAACTCCAAGAATCCTGTTATTCTGCTACTTGACGAATACCTTCCTCAAGAATTTCCATTTGTCGAATGGTTTCTTCATCTTTTACAATTTTTTCTTTGCCGTTGATAATTGTTTCGTAAATGCCATCATAGATTCGTCCGTAGTCGCCAACCTCAGAAATGACTTTTTCTTCGTGATAGTTTCCTTTATCGTCCATATAGGTAAGTACCCCGTAATGCTCTGGTAAATCGACTCCGAAATCTTTGTTAGTTGGCATATAAAATATTTTCAAATGCTCTTCTTGGCGGTCTTTCGTCTGCTTTACAAAAACACCCTTTTTTCCGTATACAATAAAGCTAGGTCGTTCTTTCAAACGGAAATAACTGGACTTCACCGAGACCTTCGTAGAGCT
>DAIDKD010000267.1 GCA_027451065.1 Bacillaceae bacterium
GGACTCTGGTAAAACACCAGACCCAGCACACAATTCTGTAGGACGTGCAAAAGGGAGGCTCACACGTGACCATCGAGGCACAGCTGAACGCGCCGATGAGCATCGAGGAACTCATCCGCATCGCTGAGGAGGAAGCTTCCTGCGAGGTGTTCGGTCTGCTGAAGCGGCCGGATGAGAAGTTCGTCACCGAGCGCGCCTACGAGAATCCAAAGTTTGCCGAGGACCTCGTGCGCGACATCGCGGTGCGTCTGAACGCCGAGGAGCGGATCACTCGCTACCGCGTGACGGCCAACAACACTTACAACATGTAACTAAGTATATCCATTGTTGGTCGTTCTTGTAGGTTTGTAAGAAAGGGGGCGATTTCCCCCCTTTCTTACAAACCTACCCGTTGGAAAATAGTGTCTACTTGACTTAGGTGATAAGACGGGTCAAAGCAGTCAGCAATTTCCTCTTTCGTTAATTTACTTGTAATACGTGAGTCACTTTCTACAAGCTCTTTAAAATGAACTTGCGTTTCCCATGCTTCCATTGCTTTCGGCTGTACAATATCATATGCTTCTTCACGAGCTAATCCTTTATCAATTAATGCCAACAGGACACGTTGTGAGAAAATCAAACCGAATGTGCAATCCATATTACGTTTCATATTTTCCGGGAATACCGTTAAGTTCTTCACAATATTTCCGAAACGATTTAACATGTAATTTACAGCGATTGTCGCGTCTGGTAAAATAATTCTCTCTGCTGATGAGTGAGAAATATCACGTTCATGCCATAGAGGTACATTCTCATAAGCTGTCATCATATAACCACGAACTACACGTGCTAACCCAGTCATATTTTCTGAACCGATTGGATTACGCTTATGGGGCATTGCAGAAGAACCTTTTTGTCCCTTTGCAAAAAACTCTTCTACTTCGCGAATTTCACTTTTTTGTAATCCACGAATTTCTACAGCCATCTTTTCAATAGATGTAGCAATCAACGCCAATGTTGCCATATAATGTGCGTGGCGATCACGTTGTAGTGTTTGTGTGGAAATCGGGGCAGCATCTAAACCTAATTTTTCACAAACATATTCCTCTACAAATGGCGGAATATTGGCGAAGGTTCCCACTGCACCGGAGATTTTTCCAACACGTACGCTATCAGCAGCTTGTTTAAATCGCTCAATATTACGCTTCATTTCTTCATACCAAAGAGCTACTTTTAAGCCAAATGTTGTCGGCTCAGCATGGACACCGTGGGTTCTTCCCATCATCACCGTATACTTATGCTCTTTCGCTTTATTTCCTAAAATTTTAAGGAAGTTTTCTAAGTCTTTCAAAATGATTTCATTTGCCTGTTTCAGTAAGTATGATAAAGCTGTATCTACTACATCAGTTGATGTTAAACCGTAGTGAACCCATTTGCGCTCTTCTCCTAATGTTTCTGATACAGCACGAGTGAATGCCACCACATCATGACGTGTTTCTTGCTCAATTTCATAAATACGATTGATATCAAATGATGCATGTTCACGAAGCTTTGCTACATCTTCCTTAGGAATATCACCAATCTCAGCCCATGCCTCGCAAGCTAAAATTTCTACTTCCAACCAAGCTTGATACTTATTTTCTTCCGTCCATATTGCGCCCATTTCTGGTCTTGTGTAACGTTCAATCATTTTTTTGCCTCCATTATGTTTGTCTAACTAATCCCATATACTTGTAGCATCAATGTTTTTTAATGCTACTTCTAGATTATCATGAAGTACGTTGATATGTCCCATTTTCCTTTTAGATTTCGCTTCTTTTTTCCCATAAAGATGAAGCTTACTAGCAGGGAGAAGTGAGAGATATTTCATTAAATCATTCATATGCTCCCCTAAAATGTTTACCATTACAACTGGCGTTTGTAGTGTTGTCTTTCCAAGAGGCAATCCACATATTGCGCGAATATGCTGTTCAAATTGACCTGTTTCACATGCATCCATCGTATAATGTCCAGAATTATGAGGCCTAGGAGCTAGTTCATTCACATAAATTTCCTCATTTTCCGTTACAAACATTTCAATTGCCAACGTTCCGATTAACTCTAATTCATCAGCGATTTTCATCGCATATTCCATTGCTTTTTTCTCTACTTGCGAAGAAATTCTAGCAGGGACAATCGTTTGATGAAGAATGTTTTCTACATGTATGTTTTCAGCAACAGGAAACGCACTTATCTCACCAGCAGTACTTCGGACAACAATCACAGAAATCTCTTTTCTAAAAGGAATCCATTTTTCCAAAATGCATTGTTGTTTTTCAACTAGCAGGACTGCTTCTTGTAAATCTTCCTCGCTGCGAATAACAACTTGCCCTTTTCCGTCGTAGCCTCCAGTCGTAGTTTTTAGTACACTCGGATAAGAAACAGCTTCAAATAAATCTTCCTTTGTTTCAATGAGAGAGAACGGTGCTACTGGTATCCCCATATCTAAAACTGCTTGTTTCTCTGTCTGTCGTTGCTGAGTAATTTGTAATAATTTACTTCCTTGCGGTAAATAAGCTTGTTCTTCTAAATAAGTCAAAGCTCGATAATCAATATTTTCAAATTCATATGTAATCATGTCACTGACATTTGCTAATTTCTCAATAGCATCTAAATCATTATATGCCGCTGTTATTTCAATATCAGCTACTTGCCCACATGGACAATTTGGAGTAGGATCTAGTACTGCAATTCGATATCCCATTGCTTTTGCAGATAATGCCATCATCCTGCCTAACTGCCCTCCACCGATAATACCAATTGTTCGATAGGGAAGAATTACTTTTGACATGATGGTAACTCACTTTCTAATACAGTTTCTTCTAACTCCATTCTTCGTTGCTCCAAATCATTTTGGATAGTTGGAAAAGATGTACCTAACATCTGCGCTGCCAACAATCCAGCGTTTGTTGCACCTGCTTTTCCAATTGCAACTGTTGCCACAGGGACACCTCCAGGCATCTGCACAATGGATAATAGTGAGTCCAACCCATTTAATGCTTTCGATTGTACAGGTACACCGATAACTGGCAAGACTGTTTTCGCCGCTACCATCCCTGGTAAATGAGCTGCACCACCTGCACCTGCAATAATAACTTTTAAACCTTTTTCCTTTGCTGTTTCAGCATATGTGAACATGTAGTCCGGTGTACGGTGTGCAGAAACTACTTTCTTTTCATAAGGAATATTCAGTTCATCTAATATATCACAAGCATGCTTCATCGTTTCCCAGTCAGAAGTGCTTCCCATAATTACGCCAACTAATGGTTTTGTCATCTTTTGCAACTCCTATTATCCAATTTTATTTTCTTTCAACGCAAAATAACCGATGCCTACTCTCCCAATTCCATGAGAAAAAGTAATAGCATCGATGAAGATACATGAATCCGGATACTTCCACGATTACTTTTCCTCATAGTCTAGCCATTTACGGTGGCTAGGTAGAGACTTATGGGCCGTATTCCCAAGATTATATGAGGTCGTATGTAAGATAGTTTTATCTTAACAACTTCTTTTTTAATCGTCAAGGTAATTATCGAATGTTTTGTATAAAAATTATCTTTATTGTTCGTTTTTTGACATTTTTAAACATAAGATTGTTTATGAAAAAAGTATTATGATATTTTCTATCAAAAAATTTTACCAAAACCTATAACAATGTTATATTTAATATAGTAGGATACCAATAAGCTTTAGAGACTCATGTAGATTCAAAGAATGGCAAGTAAAGAAAAAGAAGGGATGGGATTACCATGGCTATAGAAGCAACGGAGTTATTTTCATATGATAAAGAAGGGATGTTTTCTATTAATTTTGATGTTCTAGAGGAATTGACTAGCGAAGCATTCCGTCACTATGTTGTAAAAACGCTAATAAAAGCAGATGATACCTATTTAGCTGCCCGTATCAACAACAGTCGAATCGAAACAACATTTATCGTTATCCAAGAAAGAGAAACCATTATTTTCAAGTATTATCCTCAAACAAATACATTTGAGAATATGCGATTAAATCTATTTAGTGTAGAAAATTTTTATTTTGCTCTCAAAGATAGCGAACTGATTGAGGAGTTTGAAAATCTAGTACTTTAATTAAAGTGCTAGATTTTTCATACTCTAATTTTACACAAAAAAATGGTAACAGCGTTGAGCTATTACCATTTTTTTATTTGCCTAGCGACGCCCTACTCTCACAGGGACAAGGTCCCAACTACCATCGGCGCTAAAGAGCTTAACTTCCGTGTTC
>DAIDKD010000268.1 GCA_027451065.1 Bacillaceae bacterium
TCGTTGACAAGGGAGAAATTATTTATCAAGGTAAGAATTTAGTAGAGTTAAAATCCAATAGAGAATGGGAGAAAATAAGAGGGGGAGAAATAGCAACTGTCTTCCAAGATCCGATGACATCTTTGAACCCATTGAAAACGATTGGTTCACAAATAACAGAAGTAATTATGAAACACCAGAAGAAAAACAAAGTAGAAGCAAAGAAACTGGCTATTGAATTAATGAAAAGAACAGGGATTGTCAATGCAGAAAAACGGTTTGATGAATATCCATTTCAGTATTCCGGAGGCATGAGACAAAGAATCGTGATAGCAATTGCCCTGGCATGTCGTCCTAAAATATTAATTTGTGATGAGCCGACTACAGCCCTTGATGTAACAATCCAAGCACAGATTTTGGATTTAATCAAAAGCTTACAAAAGGAGTATCGTTTTACAACGATATATATTACCCATGATTTAGGAGTAGTTGCTTCTGTAGCTGATAAAGTAGCGGTCATGTATGCGGGACAAATAGTGGAATATGGAACAGTTGAGGAAATTTTCTATGATTCTAAACACCCATATACTTGGAGTCTTTTGTCATCTTTGCCACAATTAGGAGTAAAGGGGGAAGCACTGTATTCTATTCCAGGTGCACCTCCTTCTCTCTACACAGAAGTGGTAGGAGATGCCTTTGCTCCAAGGAATCCATATGCCATGCAAATTGACTTTGAAGAAGAGCCACCTTTGTTTCAATTAAGTGAAACCCATTATGCCAAAACTTGGCTATTGGACCCTTACGCACCAAAGATAGAGATGCCAGAAGCAATTCGCAATCTCAATATCAAAATGAGAAAAGCGATGAAAAAAAGCATGGTATACAACATAAAAGGGCAAGGAGGGAATACAATTGACTCAAAGTAGAGAGGCCTTGTTATCTGTGAAAGATTTGCAAATAAGCTTTGGAGAAGGGAAAAATAAATTTGTAGCAGTAAACAATGTGAATTTTGATATTTATAAGGGAGAGACCTTTTCTTTAGTGGGGGAATCCGGTTCTGGAAAAACAACGATAGGCCGTGCAGTTGTAGGAATTAATCCTACGTCTAACGGTGATATTCTCTTCAAAGGCAAAAAGATTAATAAAAAATTAGGCAAAAAAGAGCATTCAGATGTAATCCGTAGTATTCAAATGATATTTCAGGACCCAGCTGCTTCTTTAAATGAACGGACAACAGTGGAATATATTATCTCTGAAGGTTTAATAAACTTTCATCTTTATGAAAATGAAGCAGATCGTCTACAAAAAGTAGAGCAGATGATAGGGGAAGTCGGCTTACTTCCAGAGCATTTAACCCGCTATCCTCATGAATTTTCCGGAGGACAGAGACAACGGATTGGTATCGCCAGAGCGTTGGTAATGGACCCAGAATTAGTCGTTGCCGATGAGCCCATATCAGCGTTAGATGTATCCATTCGGGCGCAAGTACTGAATTTATTAAAACGAATGCAAGCAGAGAAAGGATTGACCTATTTCTTTATCGCTCATGATTTATCTGTTGTTCGCTTTATTTCCGATCGAATTGCAGTAATCAACCGTGGTGTAATCGTTGAATTGGCAGAAGCGGAAGAGCTTTTTACAACACCAATTCATCCTTATACAAAATCTTTGCTGTCAGCTGTACCGATTCCTGACCCAAAACTAGAGCGGGAAAAACAATTAATTGTTTACGATGATTCTATTCACGATTATTCTGTAGATAAACCTTCCTTTGTTGAAATAAAACCAGGTCACTTTGTGTGGGCGAATGAGAAGGAGTTGGAGAAGTATAAAGAGGATTTGTGAAATGGGCAGAAAGCGTCCATTTCACAAATCCTCCTCACCGATTGGTTCAACTAATTTTCATTAAACTTTCTTAATTATTTCATTCACTGGTGTTAGCGGTTTATTGCCACTTAGTACTTCTAAAATATTGCGAGCAGCGACTTCAGCCATAGCATCGCGAGTTTCGATTGTTGCATTGCCAATGTGAGGAGTTAGTACAGCGTTTTGTAGTTGTTTTAATTCCGCTCCAATTTTTGGCTCAAACTCAAAAACATCTAATGCTGCACCTTCAATTTTCTTGTTCTTTAAAGCTTCTACTAAAGCCTGTTCGGAAACAATTGGCCCTCTTGATGCGTTAATGAGATAAGCTGTTGATTTCATCATATGTAGTTGCTCTGTAGAAATCATATGATGCATAGACGGCTGATAAGAGCAGTTGATCGTTACAAAATCAGATTGCTGTAATAAATTCTCTAAAGAAACATATGTTGCTCCCAGTTCTTTCTCTATTTCTTCTGCTACCCTGCTTGGATTATGATACAAGACGTTCATTCCAAACCCTTTTGCTCGACGTGCTACAGCCTTTCCAATATTTCCTAAGCCAATAATTCCAATCGTTTTTCCGAACACTTCTCTTCCTAAGAAAAATAACGGTGCCCATCCATTGAAACCGACAGTTCGACATAGTGTATCTCCTTCTGGAATTCTTCTTGCTGCGGCTAACAATAAAGCGAAGGTTAGTTCAGCCGTCGCTTCCGTTGATACTTTTGGTGTATTGGTAACATGAATGTCTTTTTCAGTTGCAGAGTTAACGTTGATATTATCAAAGCCTGCACCGAAATTTGCGACAATTTTTAATTTAGTTCCTTGTTGTAAAACTTGTTCTGTAACAGGGGTAGAGAGTAGACTAAGAAGTGCATCTGCATCTTTTACTTTTTCTGATAGTTCGTGCTCAGAAATAAGTTTTTCTCCTTCATACATTTCTACATGATGATTTTTTAATAAATCAAGTCCAATTTGTGGTATTTTTCCTGCAACGACGATATGTGCCATAAGGTTGCTCCTTCCGGTAGGCTGCGGGAAAAGCGTCCACATCCTATCGGAAGGAGCAACTTTACATAGATAGTGCTAGTTGTCTGCAACCGCTTAATTTTACATGGGAATCGCTTTTCTTGTAGCCTTTTATTTAATAGTATTTTAACACAAAATTAGCTGGGAAATTAGTGTTTTTCTAATTTCCAGCTAATAATGTTGATCATACAGGAAGAGTGGTCAGGATTCTACTTCAGGAAAGGTTATCAATATTTTCCTGGAATTCTCTTAATTGTACTTTCTCTGCTTCCGTGCTGTTGGCGTAGGCAGAGGAGATGGCATTCTTTGCTTTTTCAATGGAGTGCTGATCTTTTTGTTGGGTTGCTTGTTCTGTAAAATCACGTGCTAGTTGGAATAAGTGGTTACCCATGTGAAATATCCACTCCTGACGATTGTTTTCTTTGTTCTGTTTCTGCTAATGTGTAGTGATAAGGGAATTTTTCTCCATGCTTTTTGATGGAATCTTTACTTTGCTGTACAAAACGTTTTGATTTTCCCATGAAAATCCCTCCATTTTTCTTTGGAAAAGAAAAACACAACACCGAATAAATTGGTGTTGTGTTTAGTATGACCATGAATATTTTTTTAAAACTGGTTATAAATTCAAAAACTTCTCTAAGTAGCTGGCAACGCCATCCTCTTCATTGGTTAGCGTAATATCATCAGCGAGATTTTTTAACTGTGGGATAGCATTTCCCATAGCAATGCCGTGTCCTGCGTATTCAATCATTTCAAAATCATTATCTTCATCACCAAAGGCAATAATTCGTTCTTTTGGAATACCGTAATGAGCAGCAACCTTTTGTAGACCAACGGCTTTGTTCACGCCAGATTTGATAATTTCAATGAAATTCCAAGGAACGCCCCAATGTCTGTGTTCAATAACATCAGCGTGATTATTGGTTAGGTGATTACGAATGGCCGCCACTTTCTCTTCAGATGAGTCAATTAACAAACAAGTAGGATCTTCTTGTAATGTTTCAAGTAAATCTCCATGAAAAAAGTAACGATCTTCTACGTGGAATACATCCTGAAAAAGTTTATCGTTTTTTTGGTAAGCATACACATTACGAATGCCTTCAGCGAACATATTTTTCATGCCAATCTCTTTACAAGATTGAACAATTTCTTTAGCAATGGATAAGTCTAATGTAGAGTGATAAACATCAAAGCTACTATCTAAAGGATGGTGGACATAGGATCCGTTGAAGTTAACAATCGGTGAATCTAGACCTAATTCTTGATAATACATTTGACTAGCACGGTAAGGTCTTCCAGTTGAAATGACAACATGATGCCCTTTTGCACGTGCTTTTCGTAAAGTTTGTTTTGCTCTATTTGAGATGGTTTT
>DAIDKD010000269.1 GCA_027451065.1 Bacillaceae bacterium
ATTGGCGGTGGAACTTATGCCAGAGCATTAAAAGATGGTGTTGCTTTTGGGGCGCTGTTCCCAGGTAAGCCGGATGTGGCTCACCAAACAGATGAATACATAGAAATAGATGAGTTGATGAAAGCAACAGCCATTTATGCGCAAGCTATTTATGAATTAGGGCAGGAAAAATAAGAAAAATTGTTATGGTAAAAGGATGATTATATATGTCTAAAATTGAACGAATATTTGAAGCGTATATTGATGCATATAATCGTATTACGATTATTGTACCGAAGTCATATCATAGTGAACCTGCCTCTACTTTTTATTTGCAGGGAACAGAAGGAATGTTCGATTTACCTATATCAAATGTGACGGATATCATTTATGCAACAAAGTATGAATGTGTTCATCCGTATCGTATTGAAATAGGTACAAGATATGATGTGGTTGATCAATATGGCACTAAGACAGACCTACAAATCGGTGCCGTAATTCGAACGAAGGAATTTGATGAAACATTTCGTTATGATGGTACAGACTTAGGCTTTACGTATACGAAAGAAAAAACAACATGGAAGGTCTGGGCCCCTACAGCATCGTCTGTAAAATTACGCATCTATAAAGAATACATTGAAGAGTACAACATGGAGCGCCATAAGAGTGGTGTCTGGAGCTATGCGTTACTTGAGGATTGTGAGCAATATGAATATACATTTTTGTTATGCATTAATCTTGATTGGCGAGAAACAACAGATTCTTATTCAGTAGCGGTAACAGCAGGCAGCGGAAGAAGCGTGGTAGTGGATATGAATAAAACAAAATCTGTACCGCCAATAAAAACACCGTTTACCAATAAGACAGATGCAATTATTTATGAAGCCCATGTACGTGATATAACGATACAAGATGAAGAGATAAAGTTTAAGGGGAAGTATAAAGGTTTAACCGAAACCGCCGATAGTGATAAAGCTGTAGGAATATCATATCTGAAAGATTTAGGCATCACTCACCTAGAGTTACTTCCTGTGAACGATTTTGGGGGAGTAGAAGATGATGGCTCGGAAACTACTTATAATTGGGGATATAATCCAATTCACTTTAATGTACCAGAAGGAAGTTATTCCACTAGGCCAGATGACCCTTATAACCGAATCATAGAGCTAAAAGAACTGATTGCAACTCTCCACGAAAATGGAATACGAGTGATTATGGATGTTGTATATAACCATATCTATATTTATGAGGATTGCTCTTTTGGTAAGACGGTTCCAGGCTATTATTTCCGTTATGATCAAAATGGGATGCCATCTAATGGCACAGGTGTCGGAAATGATATTGCTTCAGAGCGATATATGGCAAGAAAATTTATTGTTGATTCAGTAACTTTTTGGGCGAAAGAATATGGAGTGGACGGATTTCGTTTTGATTTAATGGGAATTTTAGATGTGGATACTTTGAATCATATTCGTCGATCTGTTGATAAAATCAATCCTGAAATTATTTTATTAGGAGAAGGATGGAATTTAAATACACCATTGCCATACGAAGTGCGGGCATCCAATCATAATGCTGGAAAAATGTCAGGAATTGCATTTTTTAATGATTATTTCCGAGATACTATAAAGGGAAGTACTTTTCATCCTTCTGTCAAAGGCTATGCATTAGGGAATAGCAGCTTAAAAGAGGATGTGAAATCCTTGTTAACGGGTAGTGTATTAAGAAATAGCCAAGGTGAATGCATTTGCACGAAACCTGTTCAATCGATTAATTATGTGGAATGTCATGATAACTATACAATGTGGGATAAGTTGATTATTTCGAATAAAGATGAGAATGATGCAACGAAAAGAAAGCGACATTCGTTGGCTACTGCTTTTGTCCTTCTATCTCAAGGAATCCCTTTTCTTCATGCTGGGCAAGAATTCTATCGTACGAAGCAAGGGGTAGAAAATAGTTATAATTCACCGGATGCAATTAATCAACTTGACTGGCAACGTAGAGATATGCATCAAGAAACTGTAGATTACCTGAAAGAACTTATTCATTTACGCAAAAGCCATGGTGCCTTTCGCTTAGCTAGAGAAAAGGAAGTAAAGAAGCATATGCGGGTGGTGGAGATAAGTGAGCAAGTAATAGGGTATCATTTGAAAAATGTAGGAAGGTATGGAAAATGGAAGGAAATCCATGTATATTTCCACACAGGGGAAAAACCACATCATCTTACCTTGCAGGATAAAAACTGGGTCATTCTTGCATATGGGCGGGAAGTAAATGTCGATGGTCTGTATGAAGTGGTAGATTTTATTGAACTGATTCCTTTGAGTGTGTGTGTATTGGTGAAATAAGAATGGCTGTTGGGTTAGGGAAAACAGTGCTCTATTCCAACAGCTTTATGTGATCTACAACTTAAAAAATTTTACTGAAAGGAATGTAACTATGCAAAGGCCTAAGATAGTTTTATCAAGTAGAGTGTGGAGAAAGGAACATGAGGTATTGCTAGACTATTGTGAAGTACAACGTTGGAAAGGGCCAGGACCAATCCCCCGAGAACTATTACTAGAATGGTTGGCAGATGCTGATGGGTTCTTCAGTTCGGGGAACGTAAATATAGATAACGAATTACTGGATGCAGCACCAAATCTCAAGGTTATTGCTCAATCTAGCGTTGGGTATAATAATGTTGATATAGATGCATGTACGAAAAGGGGAATTCCTTTTGGTAATACAGCAGGAGTTCCAGTTGAGGCAGTTGCCAATTTAGTTTTTGGGCTTTTATTGACGCTAACCCGTCGTATTCACGAAGGATGGGAGCTTGTGAAAAATGGAGAATGGAAAGAGGTTTTTGGTGAAGACTTATATGGAAAAACATTAGGAATAATCGGAATGGGAGATATCGGCAGTGCTGTAGCTAAAAGAGCTAAGGTTTCTGGAATGAATATTATTTATCATAACCGTTCAAGACGAGAAGATGACATGGAGATAGGCGCTACTTATGTGTCTTTTGATAGACTATTAGAAGTTGCTGATTGTGTGGTTGTGTTGGCCCCATTATCAGAAGCAACAAGAGGAATGTTTGGTGAAGCTGAATTTGCAATGATGAAGAATACTGCATATTTCATCAATGGGGCGAGAGGTGCGATTGTTCAAACGGGTGCATTGTATGAGGCACTAAAAAATAACCAAATTGCCTATGCTGCTTTAGATGTAACAGATCCAGAGCCACTTCCGAAAGATCACCCATTATTATCATTGTCCAATATCTTTATTACCCCCCATATTGGTAGTGCAACTTATGATACTAGGAAGCGGATGACAGAGGTAGCAATTGGAAATATATTGGCAGGATTGGAAAGAAAGCCATTACCTGTTTGTGTGAATCAAGAAGCAAACTATTAAAAAAGATGCTCATATGATTGACCATGATAGATTGGTGGAAAGCAATTAAAAACTGCCGTGATGGTTTACGTTTTGTTGAATCGCTTTCCTATGATATATATTTTCCTTACGTATGTTGTGAAAACTGCATATTTCAGATATGATATATATGCAGAGTAAGTGAGAGGGGCAAAAGGAAATGAAAAAAATCCTTATTTACACAGTGGGTTTTGTTTTGTTATTTATTACGCTTAGAATAGTAGGGTCCATTATATTCATTGGAATAGGGGCGGCGATTACCTATTTCAGTATAAAATCATTGATAAAATCACCATCTATATTAGGGAAATTATGGTGGGGTCTTGTAGCTATTGGTGGAATATCAACATTATTTAGATTTATGCCAGCTCTTGTTGGTATCGCAGCAGTAGTCCTTCTATGTTTTGGATATAAGTATTGGAAGAGAAAAAAATCACCAAAATTCTCCTCAAATGCTTCAGATTACTCCACAGATTTTAAAGATTTTGAAAGTGATTGGAAATCTATTATGAATAAACACAGCTAAGGGTTGAGATAAATTGATTTTATCTCAACTTTTTTTCATGCCTAGGAAAGTTAATGCATAGCATTAGCTTTCCTAGGCATGAAAAAAATGTAAGTTTTTGTCCCTATGCTAAATCAGTCTTAAGTCCTATCATTATTCCCACCTATAGTACGTTATGAAAAAGAAAAAATTTAGATAAGATATATATATCAAGAACGAAAGGAGCGAGAAACAATGAGAACATTTCTTTTATTTGTCGCAGGGTTTATTTTAGTGAGTATTGCCCTCGCCTCAATTGGTCCAATTATCATGCTAGGAATCGGT
>DAIDKD010000270.1 GCA_027451065.1 Bacillaceae bacterium
TTTGTCGAGGAATTAGAAGGAGAAAAGGCACGACTTTTACAGGATGTAAAAGATGATAAGATAACCGTCTTTATTAATATTGGACGCTATGATTACCAAAAAGGGCATGATCGACTGATTGCCGCTTTTGAGCGAATATATATTGATAATCAACAAACGAGATTGGTAATTGTTGCACCACATGGACCTTTACGTGAACAGACACTTCAGTTAGCGGAGAAGAGTCCGGCAAAGGAAGGGATTTATATTCTAGGAAGAATGAGCAATCCTTATCCATTGCTGAAGCATTGTGATGCTTTTGTGTTGTCTTCTCATTATGAAGGATTAGGCTTGGTTGTTTATGAGGCGCTAGCAGTTGGGACAGCAGTGATTACAGTGAATCTAACGGAAACTGTTCAGTATTTGCAAAATAATGAGGCGATTATTGTGGAGAGCTCAGAAGAGGGACTTTATCAAGGAATGCTTCAATATTTGGCCGATGGAGATCCGGAGAATACATTTGATTTCTCTATCCCGAAACAAAAATCATTAAAAGAGTTTGAAGCACTATTCGAGAGGGAGTGAAGACTATCTTATTCTTCATTCTTTGGCAAGAAGATTACATTGTGGTGAAGTTAGTAAGGTAAATGGTTGTTCTCTTATAATAGAAAATATGGTACGATAGTGAAGGAATTTTGAGAAAATATTTATTAGGAAAGAGGAGCAGTATTGAGAGAAATAGCAATTTCCATTTATCTATTCTTTTTTCATATTGCATTTCAAATATGTAAATGGGCACCTTTGAAAAGAAAAGTGACTTTCGTTGTGACATTTGCGGATAATACTTCTTACATATATGAGGAAATGCAACGGCAGCATATTGAGGTAGATGTTGTATTTTTATATAACAAAAGGTGCCAGCAGGTTTTTGAGCATGTACAAGCGACAGCGATTCCTTTTGAAACGAAGAGTGTTGTTCATATGATGAGGGCAATTTATCACTTGGCTACGTCAGAACATGTGATTGTAGATAATTATTTTGGTTTTCTATCAGCAATAAAGTTCAAAGAAAATGTCCAATGTACGCAAATATGGCACGCGGCGGGAGCGGTGAAGCGATTCGGGATGATGGACCCTTCTAATGAACAAAGGTCAAAATGGGCAATCAAAAGATTTAAAAAAGTGTATGCTCAATTTCATCGAATTGTTGTTGGTTCAGATTTCTTTGCAGATATTTATAAACAAGCCTTTTTAGCGAAAGATGAAGCTTTTCTTCGTACTGGAATTCCCCGCACGGATTTTTTCTTTCAGGAAGAAAAGATGAAACAAGTGAAGAGGCAGTTATTTGAAGAAAATCCTATTTTGCGAAACAAAAAGGTGATTTTATATGCACCTACCTTTAGAAATGATGAGTTATACGATGCGTCGATTCATTTAGATATTGAAATGATGTATCAGCAACTAAGGAAGGAATATGTGTTGCTGATTCGTCTCCATCCTTCTGTCGCAATGAGCGATATTGATTTTATGGAGAGGTATCGAGGGTTTTTATTTGATTACTCTCAGTATGCGAATGTAAATGATTTATTAGCCATCACAGATGTTTTAATTAGCGACTATTCATCTATTCCGATGGAGTTTGCTTTCTTCAATCGAAAAATGATATTTTACGCTTACGATTATAAGTACTATGATACAAGTAGTGGTTTCTGGGAAGATTATCCAAGTTCGATGCCAGGACCGGTTGTAACAAAAACGGCGGAGATTATTACCGAGATGAAGCAAGAGCTAGATGAAGATAGAATCAAAAACTTTTCTGAGAAATGGAATGAATACTCTACTGGGAAGTCAAGTGAACAATTTGTCCAAGCTGTATTTGGGAAATATAAAGGGTAGAGAGGAAACTCCAACAAAGGTGCTGGAAGTATGATAAATGGGCAATTGTATCCATTTATCACGCTCCCAGCCCTTTTTCATTGTCTTGAGATACAATGTTTTTACTTTTCCGTACTGCCATCATAAACTTTGGAATTGCTAACATACGGCGCCAACGGGATGGTTGAGAAAAAAGACGATACAGCCATTCAAGATGAAGGTTACGCCATACTTTTGGGGCACGTTTCACTTCACCGCTAATGACATCAAAGCTGCCACCAACTCCCATAAAAATACCTTTTTGGCATTTCGGCATATTTGCGTCAATCCATTTTTCTTGGCGCGGGAAACCTAAAGCTACAAAAACAAAGTCTGGTTCTGTTGCTTGGATTTCTTGAATCACACGATTATCTTTTGGGTTATAATAACCATGATGGGAACCGACAATGATTAGGTTTGGATAGGTTTCTTCTATATTTTTTATCATTTTCTTCAGTGTTGGTTCTTTGGCACCGAAGAAGTAGACTCTTTTCTTTTCATCATTGGCAATTTGGAGTAGGCGTAGCATTGTATCGTATCCTGCTACACGCTCTGGTAAAGGTTGTCCTAATTGCTTTGCCGCCTTTACAATACCAATGCCATCTGCTGTAATGTAAGTGGCTCTTTGAAGCACATTTTTAAATGGAGCATCTTCATTGGCGCGCATCACAATTTCTGGGTTAGCTGTAACGATGAATGTTTTCTCTTGATTGTGCAAACGCGCTTCGATTTTTTTGATAAAATCATCCATTGTTGTATGAATAAAGGGAATCCCCAAAATGTTTACTGTGTCAAAATGATTTACTTTCTTCACTGATTTCACCTCCTATTAAAAATATAGACAATGTAGATAAAAACGGAAATCTTTCTACATTTCACTCCAAATAAGACTCTTTGGTCTTGTCAGTAATTTCATGCTTTTCGTAGAATATCTCCTGAATGTATCACCTGAAAAATCTGTTACATTCACGCTTTTTCCATTATCTCTTATTGCAGAAATATAGCCTACGAAGGTTGTACTACTGCGTTTACTCTCAAATTTCACTATGTCTCTATGACACAATCCATTTTCTGTTTCACCGTCACCTTTTTTCTTTTTACGTAACGGTTTCACGGACCAATCTTTTACATTTGTAAACTTGTTGTTTAATTCTGCTATGACGAGCGCGTCGTTAGAATGGGATTTTTTTATGTCTAGTTTTTCTCTTGTTTCATAGGTATCCACACCGCTAGTTACCGTCAGTGGAGCAATTTTCGAAAGTTCTTCTTGCAACCAAGACTTCCCTTGCATCACATGCTGTGCAAAGTCAAATCGTTTGTTGCTTCCTTTTACGATTTCGAATAGTTTATCTGCAAATCGTAATTCTTTGCCAGTAATAGATGCATGTACATCTTTAGCTAAAGTAACGACGTTTTCTAACGTATTAGAACCTCCCAATGATCTAGGAATGATATGGTGGACTTCTAATTTAACATCGGCTTTTCCTGTTAATTGGCAAGTGAAGTTATCTCTTAATAGAGCTGCAATCCGCAGTTTAGGATGTAGCTTATCTGAAACTTGATAATCACCACCGTAAAGCTTATTCTCACTCATCATTTGGCGAATATCAATGGTGACATTCTCTAGTATAATTCTATCAATGCGAACCCATTTGAGTAGTTGATTGACAACTCGTAAGATCGCCTGCTTCTTTTGTTTGATGCTTGGAGCTAACCGCCCCTTTCTTCTGCTATTTGCACGATTATCAAATCTAGCAGGACAATAATGTTTGTGAGAACGTCTATAACTTCTTTCTCCAGCTCTCAACTCCATTTTCTTTTTTACATCTTGACGTTGAAGCATTGTTCCTTTTAAGAGAACCTTCTTTTTATTTTGGACCAAGGAAATTCCAACGCACTTGCTTCCATCATCAATACCCAAAGTGATTGTAGAAGCATCAATATCAGACTGTTCTACTACTTTTTCTAATTGAATAACCATTGGGTATTTCTGAATCAGCTTTGCTTTTTTCTTTCTAATCAAATACCAGGCTTTGTTTGTGTTAGTTGGCGAAAGTTGCTTGCCTTCTTTATCTAGCACAAATGCATATTCTTTTTGTTTGGTCATTTCTAACCACTTCCCTTCCTTGCGGAGATTTTCCCTTCTTGCCAAAGTCAAAGCACCGACAACTGATGCAGCCAAAACCAGCGCCATAACTATGAGTGCTGGCGAATAATATGTGAGAAAGTCTTGTCCTATTTGCTTGTAATCTACTGATGGAGAGTTTGTTTCCATCGCTTTCATAC
>DAIDKD010000271.1 GCA_027451065.1 Bacillaceae bacterium
AAATCTTCCATCGGTTTCTTCTCAGTTATAGGTATATTAGCGTAGCTATCCTTTGTCCATAGCAATATGGACAACAAAAAAAGTAAAATGACAAATCCTTTCCTTTGCAAAATCTCACCTCCACTTTTAGTCTGTTTAAATTGGCTCTCGTTTATTCATGATATGAAAGAATATATTAGGGAATAGCTATCCTATATCTAAGTAAGTACTTTGAGATTTCCGTACAATAGTAAACAAGCCTACTCATAAATTTGAGTAGACTTGTTTCAGGCTGCCTAGAAATGTTGATCATGGTTGCCATTCTAATGTAAGCTTGTCTATATTAATAATTGCTTTTATTTGCTGTAATAGATCTAATCCAATAATTCCATCTAAATCAAAACCATAGTTCATTGCTCCAATTTCTAAGGAAAAATTTTCTGCACTCATATCTCCAATTTTTATAGAATCAATCTTTTTTGAATATACAAACTCCGAGCCCCCAACACCACTAACACGGTATATCATGTCGTTTTCCTCTGCAACAATTCCTATCGATTCAGCTAAATCTGTAGAAATGACTGTACTTCCGGAACCCGTATCAACTAAAACACGGTTTAAGAATAATGACTGTCCCTTGAAGCTTATTTCCATATCTGTAAGCAATAAACCATCATCTATCATTAAATTTTTCATTATCGTCTCACACCCACCCATTTTTTCTCAATGATATTAGGGGTTTTTCGACTAGTATGAAGGACATATAACTCACGGATAGGATTTTCACGATGAATTTCTTGATACGCTCTCATTGCCTCTGACGAATTAGAAAACTTATCCAAAGGGGCAACATCTTCTAAAATACGTTCACTTGCTTCATTCGTATGTGCTTGTATAGCTTCAATCAACACCCATTCCCCTGGGAACGCTTGGCATACATCTTCCCACTTCATTTAAGTCACCTCCAATTTACTTTATATATATTTTATCATGCGGCGACTCATTATTAATAGTATTATTTGCAATCTCTTATTCAAGAAGGTTTCGATTGTTTGACTTTTTGATTTTGTATTCGGAAGATTATCCCACAAGGGGATGACTTTCTGCCCTTTTACAGAAGGAATTAGGCACTACAGTTAGACAAACGTATACTTTCTCTCACCGAAAAGGCAATCATGGCGAAATTTTCATTTCATCATGATTGCTTTCTTTCATGTTAAATAGTAATAGACTGGTCTATCTTCTCTCTTAACACCATTTGCAGAATACCCCCGTGGCGATAGTAGTCAATTTCTACTTCGCTGTCAAATCGGGCAAGTACCTCAAAGTGTTTTTGCCCTCCATCTGGTGCTGTTGCCGTTACTTTCAATGTCGCTCTTGGGGCTACATTTTCATCGATTTGAATGGTAAATATCTCATCTCCAACTAAGCCAAGAGATTCAGCGCTGTCTCCTTCTTTAAATTGCAATGGCAGCACTCCCATCATCACTAAGTTACTCCGATGAATTCTTTCATAGCTCTGGGCAATGACTGCCTTCACGCCTAGTAAATTTGCTCCTTTGGCTGCCCAGTCACGAGAGCTTCCCATTCCATAATCCTTTCCAGCCAGTACGATTAATCCTGTTCCTTCTTGTTTATAACGCATCGCAGCATCATAAATAGGCAGTACATCACCAGTTGGCCAATGTGTTGTATAGCCACCTTCTGTTCCTGGTGCTATTTGGTTGCGAATGCGAATATTCGCAAATGTCCCCCGCATCATAATTTCATGATTACCACGGCGGGAACCGTATGAATTAAAGTCTTTTGGCTGAATACCTTTTGAAACAAGGAATTTCCCCGCTGGAGTTGTCTTACTGAAGGAACCAGCTGGAGAGATATGGTCTGTTGTAACGGAATCGCTAAATTTTCCTAACACTCGCAATCCTTTCATATCAGCAATTTCATGTAATTCATCTGATAAGTTTTCAAAATATGGAGGATTTTGAATATACGTGGAGTCTGCCTCCCAACTATATAAAGGTTCACTAGTTGTCTGAATTGCATTCCAACGTGCATTGCTGTCAAACACGGTTTTGTATTCTTCCTTGAATAATTCCGGTGTTACAACTTCTTTGATTATTTCGTTTACTTCATCTGCTGAAGGCCATAAATCTTTAAAGACAACATCATTTCCTAAGTTATCCTTTCCGATTGGCTCTGAAAGTAGATCAATATCTACTGTTCCTGCTAAAGCATAAGCAACGACCAATGGTGGTGATGCTAAATAATTAGCTTTGACAAGAGGGTGGATACGCCCTTCGAAGTTACGATTTCCGGACAGAACTGCTGAAACGAGTAAATCATTTTGAGAAATTGCCGCTTCTACTTCTGGCTCTAAAGGACCGGAATTACCGATGCAAGTTGTACAGCCGTATCCAACAACGTTGAAGCCAATTTCCTCCAAATAAGGAAGCAAGCCGGATTTTTCCAAGTAATCAGTTACCACCTTTGAGCCGGGAGCTAAAGATGTTTTCACATAGGCAGGTGGTTGAATTCCCCGCTCTACAGCTTTCTTCGCTACTAAGCCAGCCCCTAACATGACATAAGGATTGGACGTATTGGTACAACTAGTAATTGCTGCGATGGCTAAATCACCTGTTTTCATTTTTGCCTTCCTGCCATCTGCAAAAGTAATCTCCGTTACTTTTTTCCACTCATCTGCTGTTAAACCAAAGCCATGATTCCCTGATGCAGCTGTTACTGCATCTTTAAATGTCTCCTTCATTTTTGACAAACTTACAACATCTTGAGGACGTTTCGGTCCTGAAAGGCTTGTTTCGATTGTACTCAAATCAATTTCCAATACATCTGTGTAGTTCGGTTCTATATCTTCACGATAGAACAAATCATTTGCTCTGCAATATGCCTCTACCAATTGAACGGTTTCTTCATCACGACCTGTCAAACGCAAGTAGGTAAGAGCATTGTCATCGATTGGAAAAAATCCACATGTTGCACCGTACTCTGGAGCCATATTAGAGATAGTAGCCCGATCAGATAAGGACATATTTTTCATACCTTCACCATAGAACTCCACAAATTTTCCAACTACTCCTTTTTTCCGAAGTTCCTGCGTTACACGAAGTGCAATATCTGTAGCTGTTACACCACTTGTTAATTCTCCAGTTAATTTGACACCGATTACTTCAGGTACAGAAAAATAAGATGGCTGCCCTAGCATTGCTGCTTCTGCTTCGATACCGCCAACGCCCCAACCTAACACACCAATACCATTAATCATTGTTGTATGCGAATCTGTTCCGAAAACAGAATCAGGATATGCTAATACCTCCCCATCTTTGTCTACCGTTTGGATGACACTGGCTAAATACTCTAAATTTACTTGGTGAACGATACCTGTTGCTGGCGGTACTGCTCGATAGTTATCAAAAGCTTTCGTTGCCCAACTTAAAAATTGATATCTTTCTTCATTTCTTTCAAATTCAATATTCATATTGTAGGCTAAAGAATCCAAGGTTCCAAATTTATCTACTTGTACAGAATGGTCAATAACTAAGTCAACTGGGATTTCTGGATTAATGTTACGAGGGTTTCCACCTAAATCAGCCATTGCTTTTCGCATAGAAGCCAAATCCACAACAACTGGCACACCAGTAAAATCTTGTAAAAGAACCCTTGATGGCTTAAAGGGTACATCAATATTCTTACTCACCTCAGTGCTTCCCCATTTTGCCAAATTCTCCACATGCTCTTTTTTTATGACACGCCCATCTAACTGACGCAAGGTAGACTCAAGTAACACTTTGATAGAATAAGGTAACTTAGAAATATTACCTATCCCTAGATCCTCTAATGCTTTTACACGATAGAAGTGATATTTCTTTCCATCCACTTGAAATGATGAATATGCAGAAAATACATCATGGTTGTGCATCTTACTCCCCCTTGTCCATTTCATAAACTTTTCTTTACCGCTTTTGTGTTTCGTACTACCTGATACAAGTAATCATACCCTCTGTAAAATATTGTTAATTTTTCGACTTTATAAATATCTTATTACTTTTTTTTTCCAATGTAAAATAAATTGAAGCGGGATGTAGGAAATAGAGAATCTGCCCAATTACTACATCCCGCTTATGAGAAAAAATGAATAACTTCTTATTTTTTTCCCGATACTATCTACTGTAAA